>JAFZGR010000127.1 GCA_017555325.1 Alphaproteobacteria bacterium
CCCGTCGGATGTTAAATGAAGAAACGGGAGATTATGAATTGCAATGTGTCTGTCGTCATGCGAATGAATATGGAGCTGATTGTACTCGTTGTGAAGCGCCCCGTATGTGGGATACAGCAACAAACAGTTGTCGCTGTCCGGAAGATGAGCCATATTATGCGGATGGTAAGTGTCAAACATGTGCTTCTGTAAACTCAAAGTTTCCGTTATACAATCCGGAGCTCAATAAATGTGTGTGTGATTCATCCAAGGGATTATATGGAGATGAAGAAACAGGATGTTTTCCGATAGCGTGTATTTCGCATGCCGAACCGTTTACGGCAAAAGGGGCCTTAACATTTTGTACGGAACATGAAAGAAATGTCCGCATAGATAAATTAGATAAAAAAATTCGAATTTCTTTTTTGGATGGATGGTTAGGTAAAAATCCGTCAAATCACGCATACGATTATGGTTTGACCGGTTGTAGATGTACAGATTATAATACCTATAATGATGCCCCAGATGGAGGGCATTATACAGATGCAACGATGCACAAAGTGCCATTTTCAACATATTCCATTAAATATCCGATTTATATAAGGTTGTCTGGACCAGGATGTGATAGCGGTTTATATACAATCAATTCAGATGGGGCATGGTATTGGGTTGGTGGTTGTGGCGGTTTGGGTTCAACAGAAACTACCATTTCATATACATTTCAGTCTGAAGTTGAAGGACTTCGCTGTCCGGTGGACAATGCATCCTGTGATGATTCCGGGATGTGTATAGATGGATATTTTAATAAAACTCAAAATATTTGCGGATTGCCGGGGGCAAATGAAAATTGCAAGTGTCCATTTGGGAAGAAAAAAATTGATGGGCGATGCGACTGGGTTTGTGAAAACGGACAAGTCATTCAAGAAGATGGAACATGTGCTTGTCCTTCCGGTACAACAATGATAAATGGGTGGTGTCGAAATGCCGGTTGTGATGAAACCAAAGGCTGGACGTTTGATGTAGCTCAACAAAAATGTGTTTGTAATAATGAAGCCGCTTATTATGATAATGGAAAAGGCAGTTGTGAATATTGTTACGGATTAAATTACGGTACAAACCCTGGTAGTAAAATTTGGAACTTTGAAACTAAAACCTGTGATGTCGTGTGTAGTGATCAATGGTACACTGTTTCAGTTTACTATGATACGAGCAGTTCTAAATATCCGACCAGTTATTGGAATCCTCAAACACAATCTTGCGAGTGCAATGAAGATATTTTCTTTTTTGGAGAATATCCGAATTGTAAACGTTGCAAATCAACGGGAACAATGTTTGATGAAGAAAGTGGTTCTTGTTTGTGTGATTTGGAACAAGGTTATGAAAAAGAAGACGGATCATGTGAACTTTGTATGCCCACAGCAAAACCAAACGCAGAGGGAACAGACTGTATTTGTCGGGATTCCAGGCAGATTATGTTTCCCCGAGGTGAATGTTTGGATTGTAAAGAAATAACTGATGGGGTTGTTCTATATAAGAAAAATTCATGTAATACATGTACTGGGTGGTTTACGGATACAAGTAATAAATGTCGCCAATGTAGCAACTGGACAGCTTATGCATCTACGCAAGAACAGTGTGCCTCCTGTTCAAATCGTTATTGGGATAACGGCACTTGTCGTATCTGTCCTATGGGATATTTTTGTTTTGGCGGAAACAGAAAAAAATGTTCAGCCGGTACATATCAATCGGAACAAGGCAGTTTAAAATGTATAACGTGTTCAGCCGGTTATTATTGTCCGGAAGGAGCCACTTCGCAAACTATTTGTCCAGCGGGATCGTATTGTCCGGAAGGATCGCACAGCACAACGCTTTGTTCGGCAGGTACTTATCAGCCATCAACCGGACAAGCTAACTGCTTGCCTTGTTCAGCCGGTCATTACTGTCCAGAAGGTGCTAAAACGCAAATCGTTTGTCCAGCGGGGTCGTATTGTCCGGCAGATTCGGACAGTGCAACGCTTTGTCCAGCAGGTAGTTATCAGCCATCAACCGGACAGGCTAAATGCTTGCCTTGTTCAGCCGGTTATTTCTGTCTAGAGGGGGCTAAAACGCAAACCGTTTGTCCAGCTGGGTCGTATTGTCCGGCAGATTCAGACAGTGCAACGCTTTGTCCAGCAGGTAGTTATCAGCCATCAACCGGACAGGCTAAATGCTTGCCTTGTTCATCCGGTTATTACTGTCCAGAAGGTGCTAAAACGCAAATCGTTTGTCCAGCTGGGTCGTATTGTCCAAGCGGAAGTAGTTCTCCGATAACGTGTCCGAATAACAGTTATTGTCCAGTAGGTTCAACTTCTCCAGTGCCGGATTCGGGAAATGAGAATACATAAAAATGTTCTGATTATAGAATAGACCGGTACTGATTATCTGTAAAAAAGAGGTTCGAAATACCCGCTTTTTTATTATCAATAGAAGAAGATATTGTTTTATAAATGAAAACAGTTGACAAAAATTTGTTTTTATGATATACTTTTCTATTATTGATAACGGTTGACATGGGGGATAATGTAAATGGTTTTTAAAAAGGTATTTAATCAGGGTTTTTCCTTTTTTAATCAATCACCAAAATCATATTTAAGTCTTCGGCAGTTAAGTGCTGTATTGGGTAAATCTCCACAGTTTGCAGATGTATTGCGTGATTTTATTGAAAAAAACTGTTTGGAACAAGTGTTTTCAACAACTTTGTCGGATGGTATTCATACAATTGCGGTTCCTATTTTTAAGCGGGAAGAAGCGACAAAAGGTGTTTATAAAGGACAAACCGTGCCGTTTTTACATCAATCGGGACTGATGTCTTTTGTAGAACAAAATGAAAAAGAATTATTAAAGTTAGGGGTTTCACAATACAATATTGACAAAGTACTTAACAAGGCCCCTAATTTACAGACAGTTTATCCAGATGAAAATCAACCGGTTATGTTGTTATGGGATATTGCAAGTAAATTTTGTTCATCAACCAAAACAGTATCTGCCGTTGTGGAATACATTAAATCACATTTACTGCATGAAACATATCCGGTTATTGATGCAGATGGACAAAAAAAAGAAGTCAGTATGTTTGTTATTTTAAAACCGGCAAGAGGTAAAAGTGCTATTTGCTTACGTGAAGATGCTTTTGTTTTTTTTAAAGAAAAGTATGAAAATCATTTACGGGAAGTTGCACAGCGGTTAACGGCAGAAAATGAATTTTTATCTATACGGGATTTATGTCGGGTATTGGCAACATCTGATGGGATGGATATTCCGTTAAGACGGTTAATTGAACAAAAATGTTTAAAAGAAACATTTATAACAACGGATGAAGTTGGAAATGAACAAACGCTTCCTATGTTTGAATATCAACAAAACTGTTCTCAAAAATCGTTATGTATTCGGCAGAAAGCAATGCGGGAATTTGTAATGCGATATCAAAAGGAATTGTCGGATTTGGGTATTGTAAATGGGGTGCAAAAAATTGTAGAAAATATACAACCTAAACCGCAAGGGGTTAAACTGTTCTCATTAAGTGAACTGAGCGATAAGTTGTTTACTCAAAAGAATTTAGTCACGCTCTTAACGGAAAAGATACAAGAAAAATGGAAAACCGAAACAGTATTGAGCCGAATGGCAACAGGACAACAACAAGCACATTTTTTATTTACAAAATATTATAGTGATTCGGGTATTTCATATTATATTCGGGAATATGATGTTCCGATATTTATTGAACGCCATAAAAATTGGTTGAAAAGTATTGGTATTTCTCAAAATACGCTGGATGATTTATCCGGAAAAAATCAGTTAGTTGAAAAACAGGATGGGATGTCAACTTTACGAGATTTAATTGTTCGGCTTCATAAATCGCCGTTTGAATTGCAACCGTTGGTTCAAGAAATTGCGGAAAAACATACAAATGCAACATTTTTTAAAATAGATGAAATGGGTGATGTACATGAGGTTCCCGTTTTTGTGTGGACAAAGTCACCAAAACGGGGTGGAATGTTGCATTTTGTTAACGAGGAAGCGGTTCAACATTTTGTTTTTACTCATCAGGATCTGTTGAAAAAATATGGGGTTTCGGAACAGGCAATTTTGGAATTTTTAATGGACAATACGCCAAAAACAGTTGATGAATCAGTTATCACATTACGCAATTTAGCTTCATCTTTAAGTGTTGATCGGGATTCTTTTGTTCAACAAATTACCCAACGACATCAGGATATGAAATATACCGTTCAACTGTTGGATGGAACAACACAGACACGACCGATATTTGAATATCGTCGACCGTTAAGAGGCGAAAGTGTTTTATGTATCAAAAAAGACGCTATTTTACCATTTGCAGAGCAATATCAAACAGAATTCGGTATTTCGGATATAACGATTGCGAAGCTAAAGGGTGATATTGTCAGTTATTCGAAAGAAGATGATATGATAAATATGTCAACATTTCGTAAATTACTCGGAAAACATGAAACAAGGGAATTTGTGGAAAAAATATCTGCGTTTATTCAACAAAATTGTTTGAATGATACATATATGCATACAGAAACGGATGGTAC
>JAFZGR010000128.1 GCA_017555325.1 Alphaproteobacteria bacterium
ACCTGTGCTTTAATTTCTTTTTCGTTTTGTGTTTGTTCAAAGGAACGTTTTGCATTTTCAAGAGCCTGCTCCATTAATTTTTTACGAGTTCCTTTAAACGGTCCTGTACCGATATGAACCACATAGCCGGCTTTTTGAGAAAGAGCATCGGCCAATCCGTTTTCAGGGGGTGTAGATAAATAGATTTGTCGGGGAGCCGGAATCTTGTCATACACTTGCATCAGATATGAGGATACAACATCATTTAAGTTATCATCATTTATATCTTGAAAAAATTGAATTAAATGACCTTCTGCCCGACCCGTTCGATATAAAAACACCTGAATACACCCTTTTCCGTGTTCGGTATAAACGGCAACAATATCCGTTTGTTTTAAAGGGGTGGCGGAATCCGTATCTTGAATATGATTTAATGCCAATATCTTATCCCGAACGACAGCCGCTTCTTCATAGCGAAAATCAGCCGCCAATTCATCCATCTGTTGTTGCAGAACTTTTTGGATACCGATATGTTCACCCCGCATAAAAGCTTTTGCATTTTGAACACTTTTTTCATAATCAGCTGATGATATACATTGACAACACGGGCCAGAACACCGTTTAATCTGGTAAAGCAGACACGGTCGGGAACGATTTTTGTAATAGGTGTTATTACAGGTACGCAATCCAAATATTTTTTGTAGCTCTTTAATGGTTTGATTAACCGCCAAAACAGATGAAAACGGACCAAAATAAGTTCCCTTTATCCGTCTTTCTCCCCGATATTTCAATAAACGGGCAGGCATTTCATCCGTTAACACAATATATGGATAACTTTTGTCATCCTTTAAAAGAATATTATAAAAAGGCTTATATTGCTTAATTAAATCATTTTCCAACAAAAATGCTTCCGTTTCACCTGCGGTTTCAATCACAATCAAATCGGCAACCTGCGAAACCATTTGACGGATACGATTGGATAACCGCTCTGTTTGCGTATAATTTGTGAGTCTGTTTTTTAAATTTTTAGCTTTACCGACATACAAAACCTTGCCGGCTTCGTCTATCATCCGATAAACACCGGCTTTATGTGAAACATACTTAATTTTTTGGCGTAATACATCAACGCCTTGTAATTTGTTTTCAGTACCCATACCTTTATAATATGGCATTTATCGTAAAAATCAATTATTATTCTTTAAAAATTAAAAAAAAGTAATTTGTTTAACATCTGTTAATTATTTATACTGTATAAACATAAAATATATAGAGGGGATTTTATGCGTTATTTAATGAGTTTAGCTTTGTGTTTTATTTTGTTTTGTGCCTGTGAGGCACAAGCCGTTGTTTCAACCTTAGTTGCTGACACAAAAAGCGGAACAATTTTATCTTCTAAAAATGCACAAAGAAAACAACATCCTGCATCACTAACAAAAGTAATGACTCTATATTTAACATTTAATGCCTTAGATAAAGGTTTGTTAAAAATGGATGATAAATTGCCGATTTCTTTACATGCGGCAAAACAACCCCGCTCAAAAATGTTTTTAAAAGCCGGCGATACAATTCGGGTTAAAGATGCCGTTATGGCATTGATTATTAAATCGGCAAATGATGCAGCCGTTGTTTTAGCGGAAGCATTGGCTCCGTCTGAAAAAGAATTTGCCAAAATGATGACGCAAACGGCTCATCAATTAGGGTTAAAAAATACACAATTTAGAAATGCTTCCGGTTTACACAATCCCGAACAAATCACAACAGCAGAAGATATGGCTTTATTAACAATAGCCCTAATTAATCATTATCCCGAATATTATAAATTGTTTTCAAAGGAAAAATTTTGGTATCGGGGAAAAGAATATCGGTCCCACAACATGGTAACACGTTCATATTCCGGTGCCGAAGGATTAAAAACGGGTTATATTGCCGCAGTCGGCTATAACATTATCTCAACGGCAAAACGCAATAATGACCGCTTGGTAACAGTTGTTATTGGACATAACACCTCAAAATCACGGGACAGACAAGCCGTTCGTTTGCTGGATAAAGGATTTTCGTTGATGAAAAAATCCCGTTCTGTTTTAAAAAAATTGTGTGCACAAGGTAAATATCGCACGTTAAATTATGCACAAGCATCACGCAAACCAAACCTAACAACACAATTAAAAACAATGGAAAAAAGATTGGCTTATACTCGTCAAACGGCAACAAAGGTACAAAAAGAACGCTTATTGGCCTTACAAAAAACCGGTTTTTTAGATAAATTAACCATTTCAAAAGCAATGAAAGAAACAATAGAACAAGGTGACAGCAATATTGAAACTGTTGCCGTTTCAAATGAAGCCAATTTAAATACATCCATTGAAAAAAGCTTAGCTTTATCTCCGGTTATATCGGATGAAATACGGGAAGAACTGGCAGACAACATAACAGAACAAACCGCTCTTTTGACAGAAACCGAACAAGCCGATTTACCAATGGCAACATATACACCTGTTTACAGTTGGAAA
>JAFZGR010000129.1 GCA_017555325.1 Alphaproteobacteria bacterium
CATACAGAAACGGATGGTACACTCTCGGAATGTAAAATATTTGATTATTGTTTGTCTCCGAATGGAAAAACAGCATTATTTATGCGTATGGGTGGTTTAGCTACATTTGCAGAAAAATGGGCAAAAACTTTAATGGCGGAATTTAATATTTATCCTTTGCATATTCAATGGATGTTGTATTTGAAAAAAATAAATCCGAATTTTGCTCAACAGGAACAAGAAGCTGCACGCAAACGGGAGCAAAGACGAATGGAAAATAAGCAAAAAACAGAACAGTTTATTGTACAACGTAAGTTGAATACAATACAAAACGCATGATAGAATTAGAAACATTATTTTGCTTGAAAAAAAGTGGTTAATTTGATAAAATAGCCTTACTTGTAATAATTATGAGCGAAAGGGGCTTGTTATGAAAAATAACCGATTGTCGGATAAAATTTTTTATATCGGTACAGATGATAAAACCATTGATTTATTTGAAGGACAATATATTGTTCCTAATGGTATTTCATATAATTCGTATGTAATAAAAGATGAAAAAATTGCTGTTATGGATACGGTTGATTTGCGTAAAAGTGACGAATGGCTTTCTCATTTAAAAGTTGTTTTGGCAGACAGAATGCCGGATTATCTGGTTGTTTTTCATATGGAACCGGATCATGCCGGTAGTATTGAAAAGTTTTTAAAAACGTATCCTTCCGCAAAAGTTGTTTCTAATGCAAAAACATTTCAAATGATTACGCAATTTTTTGAAGAATTGGATTTGACAACCAGACAAATTATTGTTGCTGAAGGAGATACGCTTTCATTGGGCGAACATTGTCTTTCTTTTGTGATGGCGCCGATGGTTCATTGGCCGGAAGTAATGTTTGCCTATGAAACAAAAGAAAAAGTGTTGTTTTCGGCAGATGCTTTCGGAAAATTCGGTGCATTGGATACCGATGAAGAATGGGATTGTGAAGCTCGTCGGTATTATATTAATATTGTCGGAAAATATGGAGCTTCTGTCCAAAATGTATTAAAAAAAGCCGCCCAACTGGATATTCAAAAAATTTATCCCTTGCATGGACCGATGTTAACGGAAAATTTGGAATATTATTTAAATAAATATCATATATGGAGCAGTTATCAACCGGAAGATAGGGGTATTTTGATTGCTTATGCCTCTATTTACGGACATACGAAAGCAGTAGCGGAAAAACTGAAAGATATGTTACTTCAAAAGGGGGCTTCAAAAGTTGTTTTAACTGATTTAGCCCGTTCAGATATGGCAGAGGCAGTTGAAGATGCTTTCCGATACAGTCATTTGGTTTTGGCAAGTGTTACCTATGACGGTGGCTTGTTTCCGTGTATGGAAAGTTTTATTCATCATTTAAAATCAAAAAATTTTCAAAACAGAACGGTTGCTTTAATTGAAAACGGGTCATGGGCACCAATGGCGGCAAAAAAAATGGCAGAAGAGTTATCCGGATTGAAAGATATAACTGTTTTACCGGAAAAAGTGACGATTAAATCTGCTTTTAAAAAGGCAGATACCGAACAATTGGAACAATTGGCAACAGCATTATTAAATGCATAAATAAAAAGGATTGAATATATGACTAAAATGAATATTAAAATAGAAGCGTGTTTAACGGCAATCAGCCAAAAAGAATATCATCAGATTCAAGCGGAAGTTTCTAAAATTCAGGAATTGTTAGAAAAAGGATGTAATGTTGACGGACAAAATAAAGATGGCGATACGCTTCTTCATGCGACATTGAATAATTTTTCGTTGCGGGGACATAATGCTGTTGAAACAAGCGAACAACGACTTGAAAATGTGATGGATACATTTTATTTAATCAGTAAATATAATCCCAATCCGTTGATTACCAATAATCAGGGATTAACACCGGCAATGCTTGCTGCCCGATTAAAACATACAGCAGAATGGCAGTTATTAAGCTCTTATGAAACGGCATATGTGGCAAAACAGATGGCCCGAATGATTCAATCAATGCACATTATTGCTGAATTATCCGGTTCAGTTGGTAAAAAAGCTCCTGTTTTGATTCGGGCTCGCAATGATATGTTGAATTGTGCCCGTAAATTGGGTTGTGAACAAAAGCGAATAAAAAATTAATATATTAACTTGTTATTATCGGTAAATCCGATAGGGATTGATATAAAACGGTTTGCATACCTAAGTCGGTTGCCGTCTTGATGTTTTGGATATCATCGTCAATTAAACAAATATCCGAAAAGGGAATATGAAGCGTATTTTGTATCATTTGAAAAAAAGCGGGGTTAGGTTTTGAAACACCTAATCTTGAAGATGTAAAAATATATTCGAATGTATTTTTCCAGTCTTTAAAATGATTGATTAAATAATTCATTCGGATATATGGCTGATTGGATGCTATATAAAAATGATGCCCTTTTTATTGCATTGTTTTTATCCAACAATAAAAATCAGGGTTAATGTGTGCATCACGAGATAACCAATATTCCAAAAATTGTTCCGGAGTATAGGGTAGGTTGTGTTTTTTCAAAAATTGTTGAACATATATTTGAATGTTTGTTGTTTGTTGCATTGCCATACAAAATGATTGGGTAAATAAATCTTTTAATATGACAGGGGATAAACCAAAATCTTTTTTAAATTCTTGTGACCAATAAAAATGAACTTCATTGTTTTTATCGATATAAAATGTTTCGACCAATGTGTTATCAATATCTATTAAATAATGCATTCGGCTCTCCGTTTATAAAAAAGGCCGGTATTTTAACCGACCTTAAAAAAGTTTTATTTATAAATTAAATCATTCATTTCCCAATAGATTTTTTTGTTATTAATATACGGATTGCCCCGAGCATATTCCAAAGCCGTTTTGCCGGCATTACTTCGCATTTTTACATCAGCTCCATATTTTAATAACATGCGAACAACTTCCGGATTTCGGTTTTTATAACAGGCGTGCATGAGTGGTGTCCATCCGTATTTATCCTGCATATTAATATCTGCTCCCCGATGAATGAGTGTTTCAATTACCTCGGAACTTGCATTGTTAAAGCAGGCTTCCATTAATGGTGTCACGCCATCTTGACGGCGTACATTTACCTTGGCTCCCCATTTGATAAGTGTTTCTATAATACGTGGGTTCGGATTGTTATAACTGGCTAATCGTAAGGGGGTAATTCCATCTTTATTGCGGGCATTGACATCTGCTCCGGCTTTAATGAGTGCTTCGATAATTTCAGGATTGGAATTATTATAGCTGGCAACCATTAAAGAAGTCCAACCATCCCGATTGCGGGTATCTACTAATGCTCCATTTTTAATTAATGTACGAATGATTTCTGTATTTTTATTAAACAGACTTGCCCACATGAGTGGCGTTACGCCGTCTTTGTTGCGGGCATTGACATCTGCTCCGTGTTTGATAAGAGTTTCGATTATTTTGGGATTAGGATTATTATAACTGGCGACCATTAAGGATGTCCATCCGGCACGGTCACGAGCATTGATATCTGCACCTTTGCTTACCAAAGATTCGATTACTTCTGGATTGGGATTACTATAACTGGCGTACATTAAAGGGGTAACCCCATCAAAATTACGGGCATTAATATCTGCACCACGTTCAATTAACGCATTGACAACTGATGGTTTTTGATTAAATTGTGCTGCAAACATCAACGCTGTACGACCTGTTCCGTCTTTTTGATTGATTTTAACTTCCGGATGTTGAATAAGCGGTTGTAATTTCTCTGGTGTTATTTCTGCCCAAAAAGAGTTATTTGCAAATGCTGTTGATGCAAATAACATACCAACAAGTAATAAAATCTGTTTTTTCATAAAAAATCCTTTGTTAACGATGAAACAATTTTGAGTATACTTATTATTTTACGGATAGCAAACTTTTTTTTTATAAATTTTTCTTTTTTAGTGTTTGTTAGACGGAAATTTATCGTATTTGACAAGGTGTGTTTTTTTTGGTAGAGTTTTTATGTCTGTTTGGGATTAAAAGAGGTTTTGAATGATAGAAAAATTTGTATTTGATAGTGGAAAGTCTGGTGTGCATTTGTTAGTGCTTGGTGGTATTCATGGGAATGAAATTGCGGGCATATATGCTTGTCAAAAAATAATTGCTGATTTGCAATCCAGACGGGTTCAATTAAAAAGCGGATGCTTAACTCTTGTTCCGATTTGTAATCCGCAAGCTTATCGCCAAGATATTCGGCAAATTGATGAAAATTTAAATCGAGTAATAAAACAGCATTCTCATCCGATAACATATGAGCAAAAATGTGCTAATGAAATTGCCCCCTTAATACGGAAAAATGATTTTACATTGGATTTACATTCTACACATTGCATAGGGGATGTTCCATTTGCCTTTTGTGATTATCCGAAAGAATATAATCAGTTGTTTATTCAGTCATTAAATGTTGATTATGTGTTAACGGGATGGCCTTCTATTTATGCTGATAAGGACGATATATCCGATTGTTCTACAGAACAATATGCTCATATATGTGGTCAATCGGCAACAACAGTGGAATGTGGATATCATAAAGAACCTCAAGCGATAGAATTAGCCTATCAGGCAATTTTAAATGCATTAAGGGTTTTTGATATGATTGAGCAGTTACCAAACGATGTACAAATTGTAGATATTCAATCAACTAAAAAAAAGACGATTATTCGGTTAAAAGAATATATCGTAAAAGAAAAATCCGGTCGTTTGTGCCAAAATTATAAACATTTGGATAATATTCACAAA
>JAFZGR010000130.1 GCA_017555325.1 Alphaproteobacteria bacterium
GGGTTGTATAATACAATTATGTTTTTAAGAAAGAAATTTTTATTGTTTGGGTTTGCGCTTGGTGTATTTTGTACAACAAATGCACATGCTTATTTGTTGGAAGAACAAATTTTAAAAACGCCTAAAAACAAATGTCAAATTATTTATCTGACGGAAAAAGATACTCGTGGTTGGTATATTAAAACCGAGCGGGAAGAATGTGGAAAAGATAAGTTTTTAACGGGATACCATCACATTGCGGTATATAATGCATTTAAACATCCGGTAGAGAATTTGTATGGTTATTTTTCAAATGGATATTGGACGGGAAATGATTATATCCGAAATGTTGAATTTAAACGTTCTTCTGATGAATTGGGTGTTCAAAAAGCAACTTTTTCATTTTATACGGATAAAAAAAATGAAATTGAATACATTGGTCAGATGAGTACACAAAAAACCAATGCGGGAACATATCCGGCCTTTCAGGTGTGTGAACCGTTTCGGGTGTTGGGTGTTGTTAAAGATTTACAGATTTTAGACAATCCACATATACTGCAAACCATTTTCAAAACGGTTGAAAAAGAAACACGTCGTTTTTGTCCGACCGAAAAACGGGTAATGCTGTTTTTAAGTGATACGGAAAATCCGCAACAAGCAGATATTCGGTTGTTTGTTAAAATGAATTTGACAACCCATCGTCATCAAATCATTCGTCCGAAAGAAGATGAGATTCCCACCCCGCAATTGATAAAAACAGAAACCGGTGAAACGGTTACACGGATTGCCGGATCAGTAAAAGGGAAACAAAAGGAAACCCGAAAATCTGTTGTCCAGAAAAAAACACAAAAACAGATGCAAAAACAAGATGATTTTTTAGAAGAAGAATTTATTGAAGTTATGCCTGAGGCGGAAACCTACGAAACGGAAGTTTTTGATGTGGAAGTAATGGAAACAGAAGAAATTGAAAACGCTGTCGAATCCCGTTCGGATAAAAAGGAAGAACATTTTGTTGAAAATGAACCGAAAACACCGTTAAAATCTAAAAAAACAATAAAAGAAGAAACCCCTATTTCTGATTTAACAACAAATACAACATTGTCAACAGCAGAAAAAGCTGCATTATATTTTAATTCGGCCAATCATCAGGCTATTGCGCCGAAACAAGGTTATACGGAGGAAGAAGTTCATATTCCACAAAAAAAATCGTTGTTGCAACCGTTGGCTCCGGCGGTAATTGAAACGGTGGACGTTTCCGTTCAAGAGGCTGGATTGATTGATTTGTCCGCTAAAAAACAACCGTTATCGCATATGGCATTAATTGCAAAAGTTTTGGAAGCTCCTGTTTTGGTACAAACGGCTATTCATACCGGCACAATGCGTATTGACGGAATGGGTGAAACAACTGAGCCGATTAGAGTGGAAACACAAGGAGCCTATATGCCGACAGATTGGTATTTGGTTAAAGGATATTTTTTGCCGTATATCCAAACAAAAAAAGAAAAATATGTTGGTATTATTCAAGTACTGGATTCGCAAAAGTGTACAACCTCATTTTGTCAGGATAAAAAATGAACCGTCAGAAAATTATATACAGTATCCTTATTTTGTTTATCCTGATTTTAGGGATAGGTTTGTTTTATCAACGGATGAAGGCTCAAACGGCATTTAATGATTTTTTAAAACTGCATCAGTTGGCACAACATGATATTCAATATGAAACAAAAGAATTATCCTTTGGAGGAAGTGGGATTATTTTATATCAGGTACAATTACCACAATTTAAAATCGCCCATAAAATAGATAAGTTGATTATTCGTCAAGATGAAGGAACGGTCACATTGCAAATGCAGGGGCTGAAAATAGATGTTTTGAAAACGTTGAATAATTATTATGGCAAAAATATTATTAAAGCTGTTCAAAATTACGTTCCGTTTGAGGATGCTCTTCAAAAACCGTTTATTTCACTTGGTTTGATGGGATTTGAAACTATTAAAGGTGATGCTGTTTTTATTTTAAATCCATCACAAAATCCGACACAAATTAATGGTAAAATTCATTTGCCTTCCTTAGCGGATATTCAGTTATCTTTTCCGGTAGAAACAATAAGAGATGCGGATTATCGGGAAAATTTGTTCTATTTGGGGTATGGAAATGTACAGGAAATAACGGTTGAAATTCAAGATGCCGGATTATTTGCTGCGTATGTTCATTATTTAAAACAGTTAGGGCAAGAAGATGCTTTAATATACGCCAAAGAGCTTTCCAAGCATCAGGATTTTATGCGTCATATAAAATTTAATACACCGATTAAATTAACACCGTTTTATCAGGAAGTATTTTATTAGTTATCTGTCCAAAGATTTTTGTTATTGTCTTTTGGAAAATTACAGTGATTTTTCAGAGGTTTTTTGTGTAAAAAATTGTCTATATTCGTATTTTTTTGAAAGATTTTGCATAGATGAACAGATTGTGTTTCTGTATAAAAAGGGACCTTAAATTACAACAATTTTTTTCACTTTTTGGCATTTTTTTGAATTTTATATAAATTATTCAACACAAACAATAATCTTTTATTTTTTAAAAAGCCCGATTTTTGTGATTCGAAGCGGGAAAAAAAGGTCCCTTTTTTTATAATCATTTTATAAATGCAACTTTTATACTATGAGAGGGGAAACTGTGGATGTTTAAAAATGAGACCGGCCGAAGTATGGTGGAAATGTTAGGTGTATTGGCAATTATCGGTGTTTTATCCGTTGCCGGTGTTGCAACATATCAGTATGCTTTAACA
>JAFZGR010000131.1 GCA_017555325.1 Alphaproteobacteria bacterium
ATCATAAATTATTAAATAATAAAAATCTAACCACTAGCCTATAAAATTAAATCCGATTATAGAAAAACAACATCACTACACAAGTAAAAATTTATATCCCAAAATCTTATTTCTAAAAAGAACAGTAGTTCAAATTTTATAAAATAGCACAGGCATTGCTTCAAATAGAAATATAATTTTTGTATAAGCTCTTTACATCATACTTTTGCACACATTATTCAATTATTTCCAGTAATTTTCAAATATAACAAAATCAAACTAAAATTTAATATATGTTCAATCATCAATTTACCGTTTCTTATTTTTGATTTCTGTATTTTCAATAATTTACACCTATTATTTTGTTTAAAAACAAGTTTCCATCCCAAAACTCTTTCACATTTTACTTCTACAAATTGACATTTTAATTTATATTATATCTGCGATATTTTATCTCAAAAAAAATTTCAAAAATCTTGCATAAACAGGTATTTATCACTTAAAAATACACCATAAAAATTGTCTTATTGTTTTATGGTATTAATCGGACTATACTGGAATTTATGATTTTCCAATATAATTAGAATTCAAAAACTATATTACGCCCTTCTTTGTTTTTTTTCATTTAATGCATTTATAAACAATTCTTTTTTATCTTTATTGCATGATAAATTGATGTTAACCGGAGACCGTTGGCAATTTAATTTTTCCATTGCAAATAATTCTATTTGCTCAGATCTGGAAATCAAACTTTGTGTATAGGCATCCCAAACCTCAACGGAAACAGGCTTTAACGGGGTATTTCCACAATATTTCACAGCCGATAAAACATCCCGTTTTAACATCTTTTTTAAAACCACGTCATATTCTTGTGCATATGCTAATGATTTAACATATAAATAGTCGTGCAACCGTTGAATAATACCGGAATAATATGCACTGTTTCTTTTTAATTGTGACAAAGACATTTCTTGAGAATCCATATTTAAACAAATTGTATTGTTTTTAAGAGACAATCCCTGTATATTTTTGAAATATCTTTTACTTTTTTCAGTCGGACATCGCAAATAAAGTGCCACTGTCTCCTCCGACAAAAGATTGCTTTTGTATAATTTATAATAGTGTTTTGTCATCAAAGGTATAAAATAATTACCGACAAGTGCAAAATCTGCTTGCCAAATCGGATGACGAAAATCTTTTTTTAGGTATCTGAAATTCTAACACATAGACTTTTTCAGGAACCGGTGTCGCAGAAACAATACCATTTTCAAAAGCACTTTTTTCTCAGGCAATTAATCGATTTAACCACATGGAAACACCACTTGGATGAGTCCATAAAAACATACCGCCTTTTTGACCATTCATGCCATTTTCCTGATGTGTATTTGTTCCGTTAATACATATTGATACGACATTTTCAATATCAAGGCTTAAATGATATCCTTTAATAACATGTTCATTTTCTTTTAAAAACTTTGAATTATAAAACATATTATTTTCCTTTTATCTTTAACAAGCAATAAAATATTTTTACATTCAGTCCGACATTTGAGAATAAAAACTTTTGTTATTAACGCCATGTTTCTAAGAAACAAGAACACATCTACAGAAACATCAACATCACGATATCTGCCTATTTTATGATAATCCATACAAACAATAAAATCAGATATGGATAAGTTATCCAAACGACCTTTTTGTAATAATTTTTTCAGATTAATACAATTCGGCATTCTATCCCCGTTGAATTACATTTTGCCTATTTAACATATAATTTGTTTTTCGTTCTTGTGATAAATTTCGCACATAATAATCGGCTTTTTTAAATCCTTCATCTGTTACACCTAAATCTTTTAATTCTTTTTCATATCGTTTTAAAAAGATAGCCAATCCAGGCTGTTTCAGACAAACGACTATATGCCCGCTTGGTTGACGAACATATACAAAAAGAGCGTTTTTTTGAGCTTTTCCCAAGTCATCTCTTGAAAAAAATGTATCTTTCATACATTTTTTTTGAATAAATTCTTCAAATCTTTTCTTGGATATTTCAGAAGTTTTACCCAGCATTTTAGACAATTCACGAATGGTTATTAAATCCACTGTTTTTGGCACAATCTGTATCCGTCCAAATAATTCTTCCACCAAAAAGGGGGAAAGATTAAATTCTGCTTGATGTCGCTCAGCGAAATACGGCAATGCTTCTTTATAAATACAAATAGAACCTACCCCTTTATTTCTGACGGTTGCCCAAACAAACATATCTTTTTCAATAATTTTTCCGGTGTTATCTTCACCAAAATAAGTTTCATTCAGATAATTATCACGAATGTGATGAATAATCCGATAATCTGAAAAGTGTAAAACCTTATCCAAATCCGTTATCGGAATTAACTTATCTGACATCGGCACAATAGGTTTTTCACCGATTAGATCTCTAATAATGTAAAGATTAATCCCCTTATTCGTTAAAAAATCGCAATGTTTTGAAACAAACGATTGCATCGCTTTTTTATTTGTAAAAACAGAAATATACATCGGCCCGGATTTTACCCGTTCAAATACCGGTAAAACAATTGTATGCCCATTGTCATCAATTTCCGAATATGTTTCATCTCCAAATTTTTCCAAT
>JAFZGR010000132.1 GCA_017555325.1 Alphaproteobacteria bacterium
ATCTGTCTTCATCTTCAATAACCCGATACAGGGATTGTGATAAATTGTAAACAAGAAAATACTGGCAAAATGATGTAAAATTAATATTCGGTGTGTTCATAATTATATTATCAATTTTAATCAGCAATTGATGAATTAAATCTGCTGAAGCTTGATTTTTTAAATCCGTGTTGAGTGTTTCAAACGTGTCAATGTAACGATATAAATCCTCTGCTGCTGTGGTCAAAGCATTACTTTCATCTTTTGTGTTTGGAATAATAACAAGATTATTTTGGTCTGCATAATATCTGTCAATTAATGATTCCGGATTTTTTTTCATTAGGGTAAAAACTTCTAGATTGTTTTTCATTTTCAGCCTTTCAAAATATTACAATTAAAAATCTCCTGACTTTTAATTTAAAGTAAAAATTGTCAAAATGCAAGTATTTTTATTTTATAAAATAAAAAGCGTATTCCCATTTTTTTGATAGTAAGCTTTAATAAATTTTGACTTGTTTCTTTTAAGTTCTATTTATATTTTTCCATTTCTTGTTGAATCCAATTTTGTACAAAAGATGTTACTTCATTTAATGGAATTAAGCCGGTTTCATTCGTTCCTCGTATCTTATATTCAATCATCCCTTGTGCTAATGCCCGTGGAGCAACAATTAAACGAAGTGGAATTCCTGTTAAATCCGCTTCCGCAAATTGGACACCTGCTGTTAAATTGCGATCGTCATACAATATTTCAACGCCTGCATTTTGTAAATCGGCATAAATAGATTCGGCCGCTTCAACGATTTCCGGTTTATCCAATTTCATCGCACATAATTGTACTTGCCATGGTGCAATAGATAATGGCCATATTGGACCATAAGCATCATTGCGAACTTCGCAAACCGATGCTAATAATCGACCAATACCGATACCATAACAACCCATAATCGGTGTTTGTTCTTGTCCTTTATCATCGGTATATGTCATATTCATTGCTTTTGAGTAACGTGTACCGAGTTTAAAGATGTTACCAACCTCAATTCCTCGTTTAATTGTTAATTCAGCTCCACATTTTGAGCAGATGTCTCCTGTTTTAACAGTTGCAATGTCCACAATTTCAGCATGGGGAATATCACGAGCGACATTAAAGTTATTCATGTGATATCCTTCCCGATTGGCTCCACAAATCATATTGTACCCATTCGCTACGGAGTAATCAACCAAAACACGGCATTTTAAACCAATACCACTGGCAAAGCCTGGAATCGCACCTGTTTTGAGAACTTCATCATCAGAAGCGAACATAAATTCTGATTGTAAAATTTTGCCAAGTTTACATTCATTGACTTCTACATCCCCTCGTACGATAACTCCAACTGTTTCGCCTTTTTCCGTTGTGTAGAAAACCATTTTTGCCATTTTTGTTGCCGGTTGACCGGTAAATTTTTCTAATTCTTCAATCGTTTTAACGTTTGGTGTTTCGAATGTTTCCAAATCAAGAATTACTTCCGGTTCGGTTTTGAAAGAACATATTGCCACTTCATTGTTAGCGTATGTTTTACATTTTTCGCAAACAACAACCTTATCCTCTCCTGAATCTGTTAAGAGTTGATATTCATGAGCCACTTTACCACCCATCTTGCCGCTATCTGATTGAATGGATACCACTTCCGGAATACCGCAACGACGGAAAATATTGTGATAGGCTTTTGCGCAGGCATTATAATAATTGTCTAAATCAGCTTGTGACGTATGGAATGAATAGGCATCTTTCATCACAAATTCTCTTACCCGAACCAATCCTCCACGAGAACGGGCTTCATCACGGAATTTTGTTTGAAATTGATATAACATAAACGGATAATCTTTATAACTTGTTACTTCCGTGCGGGCTAAAGCTACAACTGCCTCTTCGTGTGTCATAGCCAAGAGCATGTCGTGATTTGAACGATCTTGAAACCGTAGTAACTCGGCTTCAACGCCATCCCAACGACCGGATTCATCCCATAATTCACGCGGAAGCGTAATGGGCATTTGAATTTCTTGACCGTCAATCTTATCCATTTCTTCTCGAATAATGTCTATGATTTTGCTTTGAATACGTTTTGCGGGCATTAATAAAGAATAAATGCCATTAGCAACAGGTCGGACATATCCACCGCGTAATAAAAAGATGTGACTTATCAGTTGAGCTTCTGCTGGTTTTTCTTTGTGTTTTTTTGAAACAAGACGACTGGACCGCATAATATATTCCTTTCAGTAGTGCTTTTGGTTGTTAAACTATACGCTTATTTATAGCTAAATGCAAGTAAAATTAATGTTTTTTTTTGATAATATTCTTAATGTATATTTATAATGGTTGATATTAATTTAAAATAATTATTCATGGATATTATTGGTTAGGTTGTGTAGTTTTTCTTTGTGTTTAATTCGAGAGGGATGAATTTTTTACTTTAACATGATTTCCTTTCTTTAAACTAATTGATAGTGTTGTTAATTTGAGTTTTGTATATAATTTTCTTCAAACGAATTGGTGTTGATTATTTTGAACTTTGTTTGTCGGCTCAAAATTTTTATAAGCTGAATTGTTTATACTTATTCGCATGTGTAGATAGCGGTATGTTAATTTTGTAAAAAAAAACCGGCTCATTGTTTTGGTGAGCCGGTTTCCATTTGATTTTGTTCCCTTTATTTTGTCACACATTGTGGACAAGGATCATTTGGATCCGGACATGGACAAACAACTTTTGGCTGAACTGGTTGTTTTGTTTCCTGATATGTTTCCCACCATGTTTTTTCTGGCAAGGGCTGTGGCATCGGTACAACTTCAACCGGTTTTTCAACAACTGTTTCTGTTTTTTCAATTGTCACTGTTTTGGGGTGCTCTACAACCATTGGTGGTTGATTGCATGAAGGGCATGGAATGACTTCTTCATAAACAGCTTGTTGTTGATAATAACAGGGAGCTGTTGTTGAACCGCAAGTGCCGACTAATTGAACTTGTCCGGCAGGAGCTGTTTGAACAACTTGTTGTTGCTGTGGAACAGGTGTTGGTGCAGGTTGTTCTGTTGAGGTTGTTTTTGTTGTTTTTTCAACAATAACATCAC
>JAFZGR010000133.1 GCA_017555325.1 Alphaproteobacteria bacterium
AAGAGAAAAAAGAAGAAAAACAAAATTTACTTATACAGGAATTAGCACAAACAAGTATTGTAGCTCAAACTTTAAAGGCTTTCCCACAAGCAAAAATCAGCAAGGCAAAACAAATTACAGAAACAGATTCGAATGAAGAAATATCTTCCGAAGAAGAATAAATATTTTTGAAGCAATAGATCAATAAAATACATATAACAGTGTTTTTTTAAGCTAAATTACCTGTTTTTTATACCCTAATTCCCGAAACTTTTGCATAAACTTTCGGGAATTAATTGTATCTGAATATTATTGCCCGATTGCATGGACATTGTTGTCTGGTGTTTTTGCTGAATTTTTTGCTTTTTGAATACAAAGAGGATCTTTTTGCAAATCTTTTGCCCTATCAAATAAGGCTAAACAGGTTGTATATCTTTGTCTACATACGTTTTCAGCTGTCTCTGTTTCTACAACCCCTACTTTATCTATATAAGCAAACTCACAAGATTGTCTAGGTGTAAAATGACTACCATTTAAAATATCTGTTTTTGCCCCGTTTTTTAACAGTTCCCGAATTGTATTTTGACTGCCATGCGACCCAGCCACATGCAAGGCGGTACATTTATTTGCAAAATACGGCCGATTTATCTCTATTCTTTTTGCCTTAATCAATTCAGAAACAATCCCCTCATTATCATTTACCAATGTATAATATAAAGCTACTAGCGGATTTGTCCCGTGATTTAAACAATAAATCATGGTTGCCGTATCATTTTCTTTGGAAGCCTTTTTAAAAGAAATATTCCAATCAATTTCTTTGTGTTGTTGCATAAAAAATCCTTTACTGTTAATAAAAAACATGATGAATATATTTCATTATACACAAATTTTGAAAAAAATCAACAAAAAATATTAATAATTTTATTCCGTTCTTCCAGTATCTTACCTTAAAGAAAGCGGAATAATCCATCAAATTTAAGAAACAACCAATTTATCTTGTTTTACTGACAAATGAGCCACCGAATTATCGGAAATGTGACCATTCAACAATTCTATAGCGAGTGGGTTCTCAACTTCTTGTTGAATAAGGCGTTTTAATGGTCTCGCCCCGAATTCAGCATCATAACCGTTTTTCGCCAACCAATCTTTTGCCGTATCATCTAAATGCAATTGAATATGATGTTCTTTTAAGCGTTCTTGCAAACGGGCAATTTGAATATCAACAATCTTACGAATATCTTCTTGTTTTAATGCATGAAACACAATGATTTCATCTAACCGATTAATAAATTCGGGTTTAAAGAAGTTTTTTAATTTTTGCAAAATATCTTTTTCTTTCTCACCTGTAATCAAATTAGAGGTCATAATTAAAAAAGTATTTTTAAAATCAACTGTTCTGCCTTGCCCATCCGTCAAACGGCCATCATCCAAAACTTGCAACAACACATTAAAAACATCCGGATGAGCTTTTTCTACTTCATCAAACAAAATAACCTGATATGGTCGACGACGCACAGCTTCCGTTAAAACACCACCCTCATCGTATCCGACATACCCCGGAGGGGCACCAATCAAACGGGCAACGGCATGTTTTTCCATATATTCACTCATATCAATTCGCAAATAGGCAGTTTCCTCATCAAATAAAAATGTTGCCAATGCTTTTGCCAACTCTGTTTTTCCGACACCGGTTGGTCCTAAAAATAAAAAAGATCCTATCGGTTTATTCGGATCTTTTAATCCGGAACGACTTCTACGAACGGCATTTGATACAGCAACAACTGCTGTTTTTTGACCAATAACACGCTTTGCTAATTCTTCTTCCATATGCAACAATTTTTCCCGTTCACTTCCCATTAATTTATCTGTCGGGATTCCTGTCCATTTTGAAACAATAGACGCAATAATATCTGGTGTTACTGTTTCAATAGTTGGTGTGTTTTGATTTTGAGCCTCTAAAACCGCTAATTTCTTTTCCATTTCTGGAATTTCTTTATACTGCAATTCTCCGGCTTTTTCATATGCCCCCTCCCTTAAAGCTTTTTCCACTTCAGTTTTAGCTTTATCTAACCGTTCTCTAATCCGATTAGCTTCTTGTAAACTGTTTTTATGTGTACTCCATAATTTTGTTTCTTCTATTGATTGTTTTTCCAATTCATCAATTTGTTTTTTTATCTTATCCAACCGTTCCTTTGATGCCAAATCAGATTCTTTTTTCAATGCTTCGCTCTCAATTTTTAATTGGATTAACTTCCGGTCAATTTCATCTAAATGCTCCGGCTTTGAATCAATAGCCATTCTGAGTTTACTGGCAGCCTCATCAATCAAATCGATGGCTTTATCCGGCAAAAATCGGTCTGTTATATAGCGATTAGACATTGTCGCAGCAGCAACCAATGCGGCATCGGCAATACGAACACCATGATGCAACTCATATTTTTCTTTAATTCCACGCAAGATAGATATTGTTTCCTCAACTTGCGGTTCATTTACATACACAGGTTGAAACCGACGGGCAAAAGCCTGATCTTTTTCAATATACTTTTGATATTCTTTTAATGTTGTTGCCCCAATACAATGTAATTCACCTCGTGCCAGTGCTGGTTTTAACAAATTAGAAGCATCCATAGAACCACTTGTTGCCCCAGCTCCGACAACTGTATGCATTTCATCAATAAACAAGATGATTTGTCCATTTGAAGCACTTACTTCTTCTAAAACAGCTTTCAACCGTTCTTCAAATTCACCCCGATACTTCGCTCCAGCAATCAATGCGCCCATATCAAGAGCCATTAATCGTTTATTAGCTAATGTTTCTGGAACATCTTTATTAATAATCCGCAAAGCCAATCCTTCTACAATAGCCGTTTTACCCACCCCCGGTTCTCCAATTAAAATTGGATTATTTTTTGTCCGTCGGGACAATACCTGAATTGCATGTCGAATTTCTTCATCTCGTCCGATAACAGGATCCAATTTTCCATCCCGAGCTCGTTGTGTATAATCTGTTGCATATTTTTTTAATGCTTCAAAATTATCCTCCGCCGTTGAAGATTGGGCTGTCCGACCTTGTCGTAAAGTATTAATAACATCATTTAATTTTTTCTCATCAACTCCATATGCATTATTCATCAAAAGTGCTTGTAAAAGACGTTCTACCGTCACATAAGAATCATGTGCTTTTTTTGCAATTTGTTCTGCAACATCTAATACCTTTAAAAAAGCCTGTGAAGCCGACACCTGAACCCCCGAACCGGAAACATGCGGAAGCTTTTCCATCTCTGCTTCCACCTGTTGTCGAATATAATGAATATCTGCCCCTGCTTGAATAAGAAGTGTGGAGGCCATACCCTCTTTATCATCCAATAAAACTTTTAACAAATGAATTGGCATAACAAATTGATTATTCATCCGAACAGCCAATGCTTGTGCAGATTGAATAAAACCTTGTGATCTGTCTGTAAATTTTTCTGACTGCATTTTCCTTTCTCCTTTGCATATAAAGGTGTGTATTGGTTTTCCAAAAATCAAGAGTTTTACAAAACTTTTCATTTAAATTTACAAAATATTGTTGATTTTTTGATGTTTATCCTGTAAAATATTAAAAAAACAAGGAGATTATATGGAAGCAACGGCACAATTTGATACATCTTTATATCAAACCGGTAATCAATGGACCGCATCTCCTCTTGTCTCTTATTTTCAAGACGGCAAACCCATTGATGTTCAAAAAATTGTTGATGCACTTTTTGCCTCAAATCAAACATATACACCGGCCGAGATTAAATTTATTCAACAAAAATGTATACAAGTATATCAACAACTTTTGACAGATCCCCGTTTTAAAGCCGCTATTGAAGCACAAAATGCCCGCACGGCACAAGGATACGATGTACATCAATTTGATACCCCCGTTTCCGAACATTTTTTGCAACAATTATATACCATTAACCAAACATCATTAACTCTAGAAGAACTTCACAAGTTAACACAATTAGTCTATACAACACAATTACGTCTTCCATCAGGCATTACAATCGGCACATCCAAAGAAGAACTATTAACACTTCTGATTGAAGAAGCGAATAAAGATTTATCTTTTGTTGGAGAACTGAGAGCATTTATTCAACTTGGAAAACGTTGTTTATTCAAATTAGATTCCGATATGGAAGAAAGAAATGTAAATGGACTAACAGAACTTGTTTTTGCCGTACAACCGTTAACCAGCCAATTTATCCTAAAAGATACAACGAAAATTTTAGTTTATAGCAATGACTATCACAACTCATTTCAAACTCTGCGACATGAACTAAGACATTTAGTAAACAGCTCTGCCATCTTTGAGTTAGAACAACAAACAACACTTGCTCATTTTGTCAATGAAGCCGATGCAAAATCGATTAATTTATGGATGGAAGCTGCAAACAAAGATAATTCATTCTTTTCCGAAATCCGACAAAATGTTATTCGCCAAGTACAAACAGATTATCCGAATAAAACACTGGAAGAACAAATGCAAATTGCCTCACAAAAAGCACGAGGAATCTATACATCTTTATTGCTTTCTACGGATTCGGAACGAGGTGATTATTTACTAGAATTACATCAACAAGGATTAATAGAAATATCACCTGAATTGGTCGACTTTGTATCTGTTTTCGGATGGGATGTATACTACAATCAAACACATGATGCGTTCCCATCTGTTTTATCGGATAAATCCTTGAATGATTTACAACGTATTACATCATTAAACAGATCAGTTCATTATTGGCAAGATTATTACGTTAATTATTATAGACAAACACAAAACAAATACATACCGGAACTGAATGACTATTTACAACAAACATTTGGTTCTCATGCCCGTTTTGGTAATCAATTAGCTTATCAATTAACAGGAGATAGCCGATTAATTCAAGTGCAAAACATTGAAAACGAAACACTTTCAACACTTATTCAAAACAGGCGTTCTGACATCTCCGGTGCGTATATTGCAAACAATCAAACAATTGTCAATACACCAATTTTAACATCGAGAGGGCAAGAACAACCGTTCCACTATGCTTTACGTATGGGAGAATATAAAATTGCTATGCAAATTTTACAATCTCCAAACTTTAACTATACACAAACAGATAGAGAAGGCAATTCCCCATTGTTAGCTGTTTTAAAACAATACGTGCAAGCCAATAATAATGACACACACAGACAACAATTACTTTTTATTGCACACACACTTGTTCAGAATCTTCCCAGAGAATCTGCCAATCAAACCGATCAATCCGGACGTACGGCTTTATATTATGCCATTGGTGACGTTGAGCTGACAAAAATATTATTAGCATCAGGCAGTTACGCAAATCATACTGACAACCAAGGACAAACCCCTTTAGGATTTGTTCAAAATCAACCATATCAAATAAATGAACAAGCTGTGTCTCTTTTACAAGCTGCCATGCATAATACCGAAGAACACCCTTCTCGCACAAATGGAACTGCAACAATCAACACCACATCTCCTACAATTCCGCTAACATATTCCAATTCTTCAGATGAAACAAGGGCAACTACACATGCTCCGATTATCTCTCCTGATTCGACAAGCAATCAACCAAAATCGGAACATTCAGAAACAATCGCTCCTGAGCAAACCACAGTATTGACTAATGATGAACCCAATCTCAATCCAATAATGGCGACATCAGATACATCACCAACAAACAAAACAAGCCCATCTCTCTCTCCAACAATAGAGGCAACACCTAATCCACAAGAAAATGACAGACCCCAATCTGAAATGTCAGTTCCAACTTGCCAAACCCAAACACACTCCCATCCACAACAAACAACAAATACAACATTATATAACAATTCGATTAGTGTTCCTAGAGGCGAAACAAGACCATCGACAAACAACACACATCAAGAAGAAACAAACAAACAGAAGCAAGAACAAAAAAAACAACATTCGGATACTTTAACGT
>JAFZGR010000134.1 GCA_017555325.1 Alphaproteobacteria bacterium
GGAAACTGGTAAAGTTAAATGGTTTAATTATACAAAAGGATATGGTTTTATTACACCGGATGTTGGTGATAAGGATATTTTTGTTCATATTACAGCAATGCATGCGGCAAAATTGCGGAGTTTAGATGAGCAACAACCGATTGCCTACGATTTAAAAGAAGAAAACGGAAAAATATGTGCAACAAATTTAACGTTGAAATAAATATCAAAAAAACGCTTGATTTTTTTCAGGCGTTTTTTATCAGTGATTTTTAAGTATAGATATTTATCAATAAAAAAAGAAATATTTTATTTGACAAATAAACATCAAATTATCTAAACTATACAAATATTATAAAAGCAATTCAGACGTAAATTATATTTGTGTAAAAAATATTGAATGAATAAAAAACAGATAACACAGCAGGTGGTATATCACAATAAAAAACATCATCACCATCATCATGGTGAGGTTACGGAACAAACAATCAAATATTTATTTATTTCTTTTTTAATTAACATTTTTTTGAGCTGTTTGGAATTAATTGGCGGTGTTATTTCCGGTAGTGCTTCATTAATAGGAGATGCGTTACACAACACATCGGATGCCTTTTCTATTTTAATTGCCGTTATGGCTTTTAAAATTGGTCGTAAAAAAGCAAATCATTGTTATACATATGGTTTTAAAAGAGCAGAGGTCATTGGTGGATTTGTGAATTTGATTTTATTGTTTATTGCCGGTTGCTATTTGTTGATAGAAGGTTTTGTCCGATTGTTTCGTCCGGAACCAATTGCGGGCGGATTAATTATAGGTATATCGCTTGTTGCTTTAATCATAGATGCCGTAACGGCAAAATTATCCCATGCCGATTCGCATCATAATACAAATATGAGAATGGTTTTTGTTCATAATTTGGCAGATGCATTGGGATCGGTTGGCGTTATTATTTCTGGTATTTGTATGTTGATTTGGGATGTGGTTTGGATAGATGGTTTTGTGGCATTGTGTATAGCCGGTTATATGATATACCATGCTGTTTATGGTTTTTTGCCGGTTGTGCGTATATTGATGAATGCCGCTCCGCTTCATTTAAGTGTTGATGAAATCAAAAACACGTTGGAACGGATTGAGGGGGTTTGTGAGATACATCATATTCATATTTGGCAAATTAATGAAACGGATATTTCTTTTAATTGTCATATTGTATCGGAGAATCTGGATGTTGTTCCTGTTTTACAACAAGTGTTGGCAGATAAATTTGGAATATGTCATTCAAATATTCAAGTGGAAAAAACAGTTGCTTGTCAGACATGTCATTTATGATAAAAAAGATTAAATCGGAACAGATAGAGAAAATTTTAAAATATAATGGTTGTTTTGGGGATGTTTCAATTGTTGAAATGCCTTTTTGAGATTGATTTTGTTTAACTTGTTCCGATTTTTTATTTGCAATTTCTTTTTTTTTGTGTAAACTGATTTTACAGGTATTTTTTATATGAGGTGATACATGTTTTCTCGTTTGCTTATGTCCGTTTCGTGTTGCTTGTTGATTTCTTCAACGGCAGTGGCACAAAATTTGAGTGTTTTACAAGGTCCATCTATTACAATTTGTAAAGATAATCAGTGTGTTCCAAGCAATAGCGAAATGGTTCGGGATTATTTATTAAATCAGATGAATGAATTAATGGCTAGTAATATCGGGAAAACAATCCATCTGTGTGAAGCTAATCCAAATGGGGGAGGGTGTATTCAACAGGGAATATCCTTTCCGTTATCATCACCGGTTATTCAAACAACGGCCACAATTAATCAGGCATATTTGGTAGATGCAAAAGCTGTTAAGGAGGATGTTGGGGTTGATTTGATTTTGGATTATAAAGTGCGTGCAGCTGATACATATCCGCAATGTCAGACGGTTTTATCCCGTATGGGTGTAGCAAGTGCTGCCGATATTAAAATGATGTCCCCACGATTTAATTGCCGTTTGACGGAAACAGGAAAAACAACGTTTAGTACTACATACAATGTTGCGTATTTAGATTTAGATAATGGTGTTATCGGTGCTTTTTATACAATTGCCGCATATAATGCGTTAAACGGATCCGGTGCGGGTTATGTGTTGATGCAGTTTGATAAAGGCGTTGAAATGGAACCGGGTGAAACATTTCCTTATCCGGCACAGTTAGAGGCAATTATGAATGGTACAATGCCACCGATTAATGATCCGGAAATGTTGGAAAAAATGGGAGCTTTTTGGTTGAAACCAACACCATTTTTGAATTTGACAACACCAGAATTTGCACCGAATGATTGTTTTGAATTTCAAGGTGGGTGTTCGGCAGAAATGTTGAATGAGCCGACAAAGGCCGTTCCTTCTGCAGCTGAAAAATTAGCAGCTTTAACACCACCGAATGTTTTATCTACAACCGGATTAATTCAACAAACAATGACGGTGGAAGAACCTAAAGGTCCTGTTATGCAACAGACTGTTGTCACCCAACGTCAAGTGTTGGAA
>JAFZGR010000135.1 GCA_017555325.1 Alphaproteobacteria bacterium
CTATCGTACCATAATTATTAATACCTGCTTTACTTTCACTTGTCCCAGAAACACTATTCGCTTCTATCGTACCATAATTATTAATACCGTATTCACTAATGCTTTCTGCCTTGACATTGTTGACTGTTAATGTTTTTCCAGAATTAACATCCAATGTACCAGCAACTTCCAAATTACACCCAGAAATATCTAAACTGTTTTGAATCACCATATCACCGGTATATTTAATTGTTACACCTTGCATCGTGAAATTATCAATACTAAACTCTGCAAGTGACATAGCCGTATAACACGATTGTGCCGTTTCGGATAAACACATATTATCAATCGACGTTGTGTTTTCAGGACATGTAGCCACACAAACACCATCATTACTGAATGGTTTATCTGCCGGACACACCGCCAAACAAACCCCCTCATCTATAAATGGCTTGTTTTCCGGACAATTAACAACACATACACCATCATCTGCAACCGGTTTATCTGCCGGACATTCATCCACACAAGAATTTCCATCCCAATACGGCATTCCAAAATCAGCATCCGTACAACTTAAACAAGTTGATAAATCACCCGACAAAACAGGGGTCGGCATTTGACAAACCAACGGTTCCGCACCGACACACTGTGTTGAATCAACGCAATTACAGCTGACTTTACCGATAATTTGTCCATCATTATTGATTGTTTGACAATAGTAAATGTTTGTTGCAACAATAACACCCGTTGTATCATTATTAACACCATCAAAATCTGCTTCTTCACTTGTTCCGATAACATCTCCGGTTGTTGTTATTGTACCAGAATTGGAAATACCATTATCTTCACCACTGGTTCCGATAACATTAGCGGCATTTATTATTCCTTCATTATTTTCAATTCCGATATATGTAATACTTATTCCTTCAATATCACCTTCAACATCCATTGTTCCTTCATTATAAACACCAATATCATCAAGACTTGTTCCGATAACATCTCCAGAAATTGACAATATCCCACTATTATATATACCTGAATATTCCGTATTGCTTTTTCCTGTTGCTGTTGTTGCCTCTATAACACCACCATTGTTATAAATACCAATATAATCATTGCTTTCGGCAGTCAAATTATTAACTTTTAAAATGACATCTAAATCAACTGTTACTGTACCGGCAACATCCAAATTACACGTTGAAATGTCTAAACTTGATGAAATCACCAAATCATCCTTATACTTAATAGTCATTCCATTCATCATAAAGTCAGACGTATTAAATCCGGCATTTATCATTTCAGTTGCACAAACTGTTGCTTCATCTGATAAACACAATCCACTAACTTCTGTTGTGCCTGTCGGACATTCGGTTACACAAAAGCAATCATTGATAAGAGGTTTGTCTTCTGAACACTCCGTTGAACAAACACCATTATTGACAATCGGTTTATCTGCCGGACATTCGGCTACACACTGTGTTCCATCAGGATATGGTTTCGAATCATCTGCTTCGGCACAGGTTATACAAATATTATTTGTATCATCTGCTACCGGTTTATCCCCTGAACAAGTTGCAACACAAGCAAAACCATTCCAATACGGTTTTGTTGAATCGGCTGTTTTACAACTGACACAGGTTGTCAAATTACCCAACAAAACCGGTGTCGGTGCTGTACAAGCTGTTGGTGTCGTTCCACTACATTGTGTTGAATCAGTACAATTACAACTGATGGCTCCAATAATTTCACCTAAATTACTGATAAAACGGCAATAATACACATTGTATGCAGTAATAACACCATTACTTTCATTTGTAAGTGCAGCTACATTTTCATCAATCATTGGATTATTAGCTTCATATTGTCTATCCGCAATAACTGTTTCTGCAACAATTTGACCTCTATTAATAATTGCTACTCCACCTGCAAATTCTGTCGCTTGTCCAATACCTTTAACCTGTTGGGCATTTAATGTACCGGAATTATCAATACCCGTTTGATGACCGGTTCCAACGGCTATTTCTTTTACTGTTAATACGCCTGTATTCACAATACCATTACTTGCATTAGAAGTTGTTGAACCTGTTACATTTTTAGCTTCTAATGTATTTTGATTGTTAATGCCTACCGCCGTAGAACCGGAACCGCTCACATCTCCCGTTGCCCGAATAACACCTTTATTTAAAAGTGTTGTATATTGTATGCCACCATTACCAATTGCTGACATATTAACACATTCCATTGTTCCATTATTATTAATTCCACGCAAACCGATTCCAGTAATATTACCTTGTGCAAAAAATGATGCATTGGTATCTACATAAATGCCATTTTCTTCACTTGTTTCAGCTGTAATATTATTAACACGAAATGTTATTTCGGAATTAATAGTCAATGTTCCGGCAACCTCTAAATCACAAGCCGAAATATCTAAATCATTTGCAATCACCATATCACTGGCATATTTAATAGTTGCACCTTCCCGTGTGAGCTTATCAGCGCTTATTCCAGCTTCTGTCATTGCTGTTACACAGGTTAATCCGATATCGGCAACACATTCGCCATCTTGTTCAATTTGACCTTCCGGACAACATAATTCACCCGGTTTTATACTACCGGCAGATACATCACTCCACAAAGGATCTGGAGTTTCTTTACAGATTATTAAATCTCCGTTCACAACCAATTTACATTCCGGCACATAAAGGCTGTTTTCCAATTTAAGATCCCCGTCAACACGAATTTCACTACCGACAACCGTAAATTCAGATTCATCAAATCCGGCATCCAACATACCTTGTACACATGTGTCATTTATCAACAATTCACAGGCATTCGTTTCTGCATTCCACCCCGTTCCATCCGGACAAGGCTGACAAACATTGTTAACATCTGGTGCAGGCTTATCGTTCGGACATTCTATAACACAATTTCTAACATCCACAAACGGTGCACTTGTTGGACAAAAATCAACACATGTCGCATCATGAAATAGCTGTGAATCCGGACAATTACATATACCGTTTATCCGTGTTTGATTGCTCGGACAAGCTGTGCACTTACCAGCTTCCGTCCAAACACGATTTTCACAATCTAAACATTTTCCCTGAGAAACATCCAATGCATTTGGATTACTACAATTCCAATTTCTAATACATCTTCCATCTGTTATATCACACACATACCCATGCGGACATGTTGTTGAACTACTACAACTACTTGAAACACACTCTCCGTTTACAGAATCCCAAACCAATCCGGAATCACACATATCTGTAACCCCGCCGCTACCGTCATCAGGTTCTTCACACCGATTTGTATCTTCTCCCGTCCAATTGGTTCCATTTGGACAGACACATTCTGTATTGGTTTCATTTGTTATTCTCGGCTTTTTGCATTCAGAACAACTTGTACCACTCCCATAATACCCTGTATTACATATACATTCATTATTTTCTGCATCAAATGTGGCATTACTATCACAAGTTAAACAGAAATCACCAGTCCAATACTCATTATCACCATCACACTTACATCCGTTTGCCGTTGGAGTAGTTCCACTGGGACATTGGATACACTGTTCTCCATCAGGATATGATGTATCATCACACGCACACGCCCCATTTTTCCATATTTTGTTTGTTCCACAACTCAAACAACTTTGGCCATTCCAATATTTTGAATTATCTGTACAGATACAGACTCCACCATCCATAGTTGCAACACTTTCATCGCAATATACAGAACAATCATTTCCATACCAATTTGATTTACATTCACAACCGGTTTTGGTTTCATTCACTTGTTGATTTGTTCCACAATCAATACAGCTATCACCGCCCCAATAAGCATCCCCCACACAAAGACACTCCCCATTGCTCCATGTTGCCGTGCAAAAGGTATTACAATCATCTCCATACCAGTTTTTAATACAAACAGTACAATTCCCTTCTCCGTCAAACGCAAAATTACCCGTACAATTTGTTCGACAAATTCCTTTTACATCCGTTGTGCCACCAGGACATTCACACACACCGGCACTATTAAATTCTTTACCACCCTTACAATTAGTTTTACATATTCCCCCGATATCTGTTGTCCCTGTTGGACATTCGCAAATTCCAAAACCATTATCTTCTTTACCGCCACTACATTCTACAGGTTCGTCATCATCAGGGACTGTTCCTGAACCGCCCTCACCTTCACCGCCTCCGGTTTCACCTGAACCTCCTTCGGTTGTTCCTCCGGAACTACCTCCGGATGATCCGCCACCTGTATCATCTGTTTCATCACTATTTCCCTCATCTTCCCAACCGGTTTCAGTATCTTCATCTGCAAAATCCATAAAAGTAGAAACGAATCTAAAACGAATTGCAATATCCGTTTCTTCTTCTCCAAAATCATCACACAAACTACTGTCTAAACTACTTGCCGTTCGAACAATAGGCTTTGTAGCGGATACCATTGCTATCGGGGCGGTGTCTTCTCCTCCAATATTTCCACCTTCTCCACTTGCTGCACCTTTATACACCATTATCGCATCCGGCAAATCCCATCCGCTTTGCATAATTATAGAGCATTGCCGTTTATTTAACCCTCTAACTTCCACATCAAAAGCTTGACACAACTCTTCGGAACGACATTTATCAGAATATTCAGACCAAACAAAATCACTTGGATTGGGATATACAGAAATTGGTTTTCCCGTGCCGGTAAATTTAGCGTATCCACCAATTTCTGATATATCAGGAAGTCGTCTGCCCTTAAAATTTGCAGACACATCAAATCCACGAATGTTGGATTCATGCAATACATCATTTGCGATGTGTCTATCCATTGCGTACCGGTATCCAGCAACTCCACCAATAGATAAAATACCTATAATGGCCAGAACACCCAGCATTTCCACCATTGAACGTCCAATTTCTTGTATTTTTATTTTAAGCATACGAATTCTCCTGACAAATACAGTCCTTGTTTTATTGTAAAATAAGGCGAATCCGTTTGCAACAAAAATTTTCACTTTTTTTGTTTTTTTTCAAACTGTTAACATTTTATTAACTTTTGACTTTTAAATATTTCTGTCTATTTTTTTAAACATTTGTTTCCCATATGTATAACATATATATATTTCATAAATTTGAGTTTAGACATCAATATAAAATAAAAAACATTGCTATGAAAAGAAAAGAAGATTCCAATTACGCTCAACAATCAATTTTTAGACAAAAAACTACTTTATTTGTACTTATTTAATTTAAATGCCGTCCAATAGCCGAAAAAAATGACCTAATTTCTATCGGTTTGGAAATATAATCATCACAACCGGAAGCTTTAATTCGTTCAATATCCTCATCCATCGCAAATGCTGAAACAGCAATAATTTTTGTATTTTTAATATTCTTATTTCGCCGAATCATTTGTGTTAATTCTAATCCGGAAATTTCCGGCATTTGTATATCCATTAAAATTATATCCGGATGTTTTTCCAAAATAATATCCATTGCTTTTGTTGATTGAAAACAAGGGATGACCTGATGCCCCTTGGATTGAAGCAAATCGGAAAATAACCGCATATTCATTTCATTATCTTCAACAATTAATATAATTGCCATTATACCCTCCTTACTTCAAATATAATTCCTTTCTTTTTTTTATCAAGTGCTCTTTTTACGTAATAATACCGCATAAAATCCATCTTGACCCATTGTCGGCAAAACCTGAATAGCGCCACTTGCATTTAAAAATGGTTTCCATTTTTCATTCAACGTCACCCGTTCCAAATTTTTATTATTCAGCAATACCTGTTGAACAATCCCTTCATTTTCATCACACATTAAGGAACAAGTAGAATATACCAACTGCCCATTCGGTTTTAATAAATCGATAGCTTTTTGCAATAGTACCGATTGTATTTGCGTTAACCGTCGAACATCTTCTTTTGTTCTATGATAAAGCAAATCCGGATGCCGACGAATTGTTCCCGTTGCCGAACAGGGAGCATCTAATAACACCGCATCATACACTTGTTTCTCCGTTATTGTCAAAACATCCTGACATTTTATCTGTACATAATCTTCCAAATTTAACCGCTTTATATTTTCCCGTAAACGCATTAATCGTTTTTCAGAAATATCGTACGCATCAACAAATGCCCTTTGATAAGCCAATTGTGCAGTCTTCCCCCCTGGAGCTGCACATAAATCAGCTACACGCTTATTTTGTAAATCATCGAACAATTGTGCCGGTATAGAAGCCGAAGCCTCTTGCACCCACCACAAACCATCCGTATACCCTTCCATTAAGGAAACATCTCCTTGATATGAACACCGAACCGTTCCCGTATTTAAAACAACCCCATTCCACATTTTAGCCCACTCTTGCGGATTAGTCTTAACCGTTATATCCAAATATCCGCTATCCATTAATGATAAAAGCATCTTTTCGGCAACTTCTTCACCATAATTCTGCTTCCAATCATCCATCAACCACTCCGGATAATTCAACAAAACAGAGGGCTCTTTTAATGTTTTTCCTTTTCGGACAAAAGACCGCAAAACCGCATTAACTAATTTCGTAAAAGCAGACTGTTTTATAACGCGTGTCAGTTGAACGGCCGTATCAGTAGCAGCATGAGGCGGTGTATTTAAATAATAAAGTTGAGCAACACCCAAAGCCAACACAACTAAAATATCCCGCCGTTTTTCCGGTAATGGTTTATCCAAACATTGATTAACTAAAAACTTTAACTGTCCCCAACGACGTAAAACCGTTAAAACAAGCATCCGAACAAACTGCTTATCCGCATAAGATAATGAATGATAAAACGAATGTCTGTCAAAAATACCCTCCAAAGTTTTTTGAGCAAACAAGACACTCTTTAATATATTAAAGGCAACATACCTACTTTTAACTGCATTATCCATCCCGTTTTATATCCTTAACGGCGTCTTAAAAATGCAGGTAAATCCACATTTTCAAACGGATCATCAAACAATTCATTACGTGGTTCTGATTGTCTTTGTGGTTTTTCACTTGCATTTAATGAATCTGCATGCATCATACCATATGAACCCGATTGATTCATATATGGCGTTCCAACAATTCTACTTCCCTTTGTATCCGTAACAACTTCGGTAGTACCACCCAAAGAAGATGTAGATGCATCTTCTTTTACCCGACGTGTTCCCTTTCTAAATCCAGGCAACATAATATCAAACAACGTACTACTACGTGGTGCTTTGACATTTGCATCTGCTTTTTTAGATTCCATACTAACAGGTTCTTTAATTTCAGGCACTTCTTCAACCGGAATAATCGGAGCAATCTCCGGTACTTCTTCAACAAACAATGCCGGTTGAGTTGTTGGTTCTTCCGTTACCTCAATAGCCATTTCATAAGGCAGTTGACTCTCTTCTATCGTTTGTTGAACCATTAATTCAGCCCCTTGAAAAGATGTACTGTTTAAATCAGAATCCGATCCCGTTATATCTGTCATAAGCGGAAAAGTTTCTTCTTGTCTAGATTGTTCTGCTTCCTCAATGGAAACAGTATTTACCGACAACACATCCGGTTCTTGCGTATGTGGCACATCCACAACGGTTTCTTGTGCTTGTCGAATGGTCGGAACATATTTTTCAGTTGGGGAATCATCGATACCGGTTGCAACTAAAGAAACTCGTATTTTCCCATGCAAGGCTTCATCAGCACATGTTCCAAATATGATATTTGCATCGTCTTGATGTAATTCCTGACGAATTCGTTCGGCTGCCAAATCCACTTCTGCTAAAGTCAAATCTATCCCACCCGAAATATTAATTAAAATACTTTTAGCCCCTTGAATAGATGAATCATCCAACAAAGGATTAGAAATTGCCTTTTCAACGGCAACTTCTGCCCTATTTTCCCCACTGGCTTCTCCTGTTCCCATCATTGCACGGCCCATCGAAGATAAAACCGTTTTAACATCAGCAAAATCCAAATTAATCATTCCAGGATTCATAACCAAGTCCGTAATTGAACGCACACCCTGACACAAAACACCATCGGCAATTTTAAAAGCATCTGCAAATGTTGTATTACTTGCTACAATACGAAATAAATTTTGATTTGGGATAACAATCAAGGTATCTACATATTTTTTTAATTCCTCAATGCCATCATTGGCTGTTCGCATACGCCGAGCACCTTCAAACTGAAATGGTTTAGAAACAACACCAACCGTTAAAATTCCCATATCCTTAGCTAATTTTGCAATAACAGGCGCAGCCCCTGTTCCGGTTCCGCCTCCCATACCTGCTGTAATAAACAACAAATGCAAACCTTTTAAATATTCTTTTATTTTTTCGGCTGCCTCTGTTGCTGCCGCTTTACCGACTTCTGGATTAGCTCCAGCCCCAAGCCCTTGTGTAATCGTAACACCTAATTGAATCTTATCAGCAACCAATGAACGAGATAAAGCCTGTGCATCTGTATTTGCGGCAAAAAAAGCAACATCCCCTAAATCTGCCGTTACCATATTATTAACAGCATTACCGCCGGCTCCGCCAACACCAATAACACCGATGTTCGGTGTTAACAAAAACTCGGGGGCAGGAGTTGCCAACCCAATTGATAATCCGTTTTCTTGTACATCTAAAAATTCTGAACTAGCCATTGCATTACCTTTCCGATAAAACCTTTTTTGGGTGTTGATTGTGTTTTAAATTTTGCGTTTAATAAACTTTTCTCTCTTATCATTACATATTTTAACAGTCCAATGCAAGTAGAAAATGTATAACTTTCATATTGAGTGGGCAATCCGCGTATTATTTCCGGCTTTCCCATACGAACAGTTCCACCTAAAAGTATCTCTGTTTTTTCTTTTATCCC
>JAFZGR010000136.1 GCA_017555325.1 Alphaproteobacteria bacterium
GCTCGAATAATAATAAGCAAATTCCCCGCAGGATTACGTAAAACATCAAATTTTTTTTCTTGTTCCACTTTTGCTGTTTCCATTTTATTACCTCATACAATATATGTTATATTATATATTATTTCACAAAAAAAGGGGGAAATCAAGTAATTAATTGCTTTTTTTGTGACAAAAACATTGAAAGAATATTATTTTTATAAAAAACAGAAGACTGTTTGGCGTATTTTTTAATATATTATTAAGAAATAAAATTTATGTTTGTTCATTTAAATACATCAATTATTTATTCTTTCATATATCATGAAGCGAATGAAACAAAAGATTAACTATGTGATTTTTGACATTCTCTATGCAAATAAGATAACACATTCTTCAATTGAACATCATTTCGAAAGGAATGTGTTTCATTTGGCACTTGTATCAATTCAACATTTTTTCTATTAAGAACTTTGTACATATGCAGTGAATTATCAAAGTTAACGGATTTGTCATTTTCCGGATGAAGAATAATGATTGGTCCGGTATATGTGTTGACAGATGGCGTCAATACAGATTCAACTTCTTGAAAAAAACTTTTCAACAATACTAATTTAGATATAATCTCTGCATCAATATTTCGGTGATATAAAAATTTTATTTTCTTCTCTAATTGTGTACAAAGTCCTCTACAAATGGGCTCTTTACCATATTGAATAAGGGGAGAAGAAATAAGTGCTAATTTTGTTTGTTCTGAAAATTGATTTGCTAAATATATTGCTAAATTAGCCCCAAAGCAACTCCCTAAAAAATAAAAAGATTTATTTGAAAAATTTTCCCGCAAAGCTCTTTTTGCCGTCTGTTTCATTTTATCAAACAATATGACAGGCGAAGCCTTTTGATTATATGCATTTTGTGTACAGTCAAAAGCAATATAACTCATACTGTTTTTTAAAGCATATTTTCTAATAAACACTTCTCTTTGATTTCTGATATTTAACCCCAAACCGGATACAAACACCAAAACATCCGAGGAATCTCTTAAAATACGCTGATGAATAAAATTATCTGCTAGCATACAGAGAATCCACTTTATTATTAAAATTTAAACCAGTGTATTTGTTTTTCGCTCACATAAAACGGGTCCTTGCACCTGATGATGCCCAATCAATGTTGATTGTAATACTTGTTTTTCTTGTTTTAATGCTTTGTTTTCGGCTTCCAATTCAAAATTGCGACAAATCAACGCAATTTGAGGATAATGTTGTTTTGCAATCAAATAAGACGTTATTCCGGCATCATTTTGTATATTCCAATTGGCACCCGATTGTAAAAGTTTTTTCGCATTTTTAATATCCCTCTTAAACAATTTGATGTGCAGTGCCGTATTACCGTTTCTATCTTGCGCATTGATATCTATTTTTTCAGAATCAACCAATGTTTGAATCACATCCGAATCTACCGCCCGATGCAAAAGTGTTTCTCTTGTTAGGGGATTTACAAAACTTAAATCGGCTCCTGCTTCTATCAATAATTTTGCAATTGTTTTGCCCGAACAATCCCTCACAGCCAATTCCAATGCGGTTTCTCCATTTTTATTACAGGCATTGATATCGGATAATGCTATACATTTTTCAACTGTTTTACGATATCCGCTTTCATCGACAGTTGAAACAGGCCCATATCCTTCTTGAATAAATTGATGTAATAATGTATTACCATTTTCATCTACTGTTTTTAATTGCGTATTTTCCGAAATTGCTAATAACAGATAACATTTATCCCTTATATTCAACAAGTCTAATTCCTCAACTTCTTTATCCGTACATCGAGCACCATTATTTACCAAAAGCATAAAGAGATTTTTAAACCTTGTATGAAAATGAACGGACCATTCATCCATTTGTTTAATATCTTTAATCAAATAATAAAGCGGTGAATGTCCCGTTTTATTAAGTATATTCGGATTTGCTCCGGCATCTATCAGCGCTTGACAAACATCCTCGGCATCATAATCATCTCCTTTATTCAAAAAGGTGGTAAAAATGGTTTCTCCATCTGCATAAACTTTATTTAAATTTTCAACACTGGTTGCCCGAATAAGCGCAATAGAAGCACTTGTTAAATCAGCAGCCTTATATTTTAAAGGAGGTTCTCCATTCTTATTTAACAGGTTTGCATCAGCTCCTTTTATCAACAAATAAGCAGGCAATTCACAACCATAATATATATTTGCCAAATGATGCAACACAGTATTTCCATCTGCATCTTGTGCATTTAAATCAACTCTTGAAACAGATGAAATTTTATTTTTTGCAATCTCTTTTACCGTTTCCTTTGGATTAACCAATCGAAAAAATTTATCCAATGTTTCCTCCGAAACATCATCACAATGTATAGAGTAATATCGACTTAAATCCAAAGCCTGTCTTGAACGGGATTTAAATAGACTCGTTGCCTGCATTAATACATATTTAGAAGTCACTATCGGCAAAACGGTTGTACACCATTTTATAGCATCCTTCCATGAAGGTGTCGAAATAACATAAAACTTGTATGGTTCTATTTTCATATAATGCTCCTTTTTACTCATAAATTTTAATAAGGGCATTACCGGATATCGGCATTTTTTTCTTATCTGTTATTTTTTGTGCTTTGGGTGCAGTCGATTTGTCTGCCTTATCATTAGAACTGACTAAACTTAATCCCAAAGAAAGTCCGGTAGCTATTGCTATAAAAATCCCAAAATTTCTCAAGAGTAATTTATTTTTTGCCGAATTATTTGTTGTCGGGAATAAAAAAATACCCGTATCGGATTTTAAATATCCTTGTTTTAACAACTGAAATGCTGTTCCCTTAGAGGACTTATCTTGATTGTTTCCACTCCAAACAGTTCTATTATATCTTTGATTACATTGACAACGTTCTGTATGTTTTTGTTTGGCTTTTTGAATTCTTATCTGCTGATCCATATTTGTAAAATCCTTTATTATAATTCAACCGTATTTTTGCGATAATAATATTTTTTTATATCTCACATCAAATAATTTGTCAATTTTTATTTACATTTTTTATTTTTTGTGATATATTGTTGCAAATAAAAAGGAAGAATTATGTCAAAATCAATCTATAACATTATAAAAAAACAAAACGGAGAAACATTTGCAAAAACCATTCGCAAATATGACGACACGATCTTTGATATTTCAAATTTACCAAGCATATTAAAATATGCCGGACGTAATCCCATCCCGCTTTTGCGTTTTTTGCACAGTTTAAAAACAGAAGAAAAAAGTCTTGCAGCTGATACATTGGATCCTTTTGTTTTGCTGAAACGAGCCGGATATACGGCTTTTTATGCCGACACATTAGAAAAACAAAATTCTATCGCCCCTTATTTTACGGAAGATGAGGCACTCTGTACTTTTACGGATTCAACTCGTTTTAAGAATTATTATATTGTTCATGCCATTAAAGAAAATGCACACTCATTAAATCGATCAGACTTTAATAACAAAGAAAACCGTGAAGATGCTTACGGCATTTCCGTTATTTCCATTCAAATGCTCAAATTAGGCGGATTTATTAAAATTACAAACAGATATAATCACACTGTTCCGTCCTGCGATAACACATTTAATTCCAATCCGGACAACATCATCCCCGGATTAACAAACGCCCTAAAAAATTATTTTGAAGTTGATTTTTCCGTCAAGAAAGTCCCGATACCAGATAATTTTCTATATCAAAATGGATGTTTATATCATTATAATCAGGAAATAAACAACTGTTTCATCGGAAATGATTTTTACTGTAAAGACGGAATCGTTTACCCGATTGATAAAAATTCACAAATTATAGCAGATGAATTTATCATTGATTTAAAAGAAAAAAAGATTTTAAATCCGACAAATAGTACTTCTCCCTTATATAAAGTACTTCAAGAAGAAACAGAAGGGCTGGTTTGGCAAATTCAAAAACGAGAACACCGCCACGTTCTTTTTGTTGATAATAAAGAAATTCTGTCTTTGGAAAATGGAGCAATCAGAACGCTTTATTTAAGAAAAACAACTGAAGTTGAATCCTTTTTATCACATCATAAATACATTGAAGAATTATATGGATACTCCATAACAAAACTCGGAAAGAAAAGTTTATCTTATTGTCCTTGCCTCAGATATTCACTGCTCCCGCGCTGTGAAGAAATCAAGGAAAACTGTTTGGAAAAAACTTCTGCTGAAATTGAAGCGCCAACACTAAAAAAACAAGGCATTTACTTTATTTCCGGTGTCGGCATTGACGCCCAAAATAACACATTAGTTTCTCAAGGAATTTTACCCTACTCTCTATATGATTTCTTAAAAAGAAATATGTATACCGTATCATCACTTGATTTTAAAGAAGAAAATGGTGAAAGCATTGTATATGCAAATGAAGAACCTTTTTTACGTTTTCGAGATAACAAACTTATCGGTTTACATTTTCCAACGGGAATTCAGGTTATCGAATCGGCAGTATTAATGGACATGCCTTATTTAGAAGAGGTTTCCGGAAAAGGGGTTTATATGATTGAAAATGCCAATCTACTCCGTTGCGGACATTTAAAAAAAGCTGGTTTCCCCATTGTAAAATACATTGGTTTTCACTGCATTGTTCATTGTGATAAACTGGAAGAACTTTCTTTTCCAGAATTGATAAAAATCTCTTCATGCACATCTCTTTGTTGTAATGGAAACTTACGGTATGTTTACGCCCCCAAATTATTTATCGTGCCTGAATTAAACCAACTGCCTTCATTAGAACGGTTTGATAGCGAACGTGGTGTTTATTTAAGACAAACACCGGCTTGGATTTCTTCAAATTCTTACCCACATAAATTTGTTTTTATCAAACATGCCGAAAACGAAAAACAATAAGCTGTTATTCTACAATTTAAGTTACCAAGCAACTTACAGTTTTTATCAACACAACAAAACCTTTACTGCAAGAAGAAGCAATTTTCACACATTCTTCTCAACAATAAAGGTTTTTATTAAACAGAAAATCGATTCAACCCTGTATATGGGATAATAAAAATATTTATCTCGTATGTATAAATTTTTGTTCTTGTTGATATGAAGCAAAATCTTTATAAAAAGGTTTTCTGTTTGTTGGAATAATATCTTCTTTCACCCATACAAGTGATAGTGTTTTTTTATCAAAAGCAATACCGACATAACCCTGTTCAGACAAATACTGCATTTTTTTAAATAATTGTGGCGCTTTTTTGTGTATATTGTTTACAATGTGCATATGATAAATATCACTGATATGTGATACCGAAGATGTTGATTTGTTTCTTTGAATACTCTTTTCCAAATAAATGACTTTTGCACCATCAATCGGATCTAAATCAACTTTTGTAATTTTCATACCATAATGTAAAGCATTCATCCAACTGGCAGGATTGTCTACGGCAATTTGAATTAAAGCGTGATTTCGCTTTTTGTCTAAGGCTGTTTTTTCTATATAATCCAGCATTTTATGCATTAATCCATGTCCTCGATAGGCGGGATCAACCAAAATTGCTTCAAAAATAACCAGTTTATCGTTTGCAATATCCGGTCTGAATTCCGGCATATCCCGATTTTCACCGTTTTGAGGCAATCCGTAAATTAATTGAGCAATCAGTTTTCCATTATCAAAAATACCAACCATCCGTGAACTTTTTCCGGTTAATGATTTCATATAATCAGCTTCGGTTCTGTGTAAAATAAAATGTTGCTCATCTGGATTTAAACCAACAATAATTTTGTTTTGTAATGCCATTACATCAGCAATATGCGTTGTATTTAAATGGTGTATAGATAAAGATGGTTTACTCATAATATATGACCTATTTTATTAGATTTAAAAATAATGATTCGGATAAATCAAATCAGACGAAATTGTTTTAATTAAAAGATAAATCGTCGTCGCAAATCCAATCTGTAAAAAAAATTATTGATATTTATTTCGGTCATTTTTCATATTCTTTTAAAAATTAACTTTTATAAGTTACCATTTTTTTATTCTTTTGTCAACTGTTTTTTTACAAAATAGAAGTCTGTATAAAAAGATACGTATAATTGCAACAATTTTTTTCACTTTTTTAAATTTTTTTGATTTTAACTAAATTATTCAATAAAAATAATAATCTTTCATTTTTATAAAAATCCGATTTTTGTGATTTGAAGTGGGAAAAGAAGGTACTTATAATAGAAATAAAAAAGAAAGAGATTACTTCTCTTTTTCTTCTTTGGATGAAGCCGGCAAAGGAATGGAATGGACGTAATGTGATGGGACTGTCATTAGATTAAACAACTAACTCCATATTACATCAAGTAACATAATTGGAGACTAAAATAAACAAGCCCTAGAATAGCGTTTCAATCAATAAGTTATTTTCAAATATCTATAAAAAATTCAACATCCATGGAGCAAGTCATTTTGGCAGC
>JAFZGR010000137.1 GCA_017555325.1 Alphaproteobacteria bacterium
CATCAAACAAATGTGTGCCATGTGATCAAACAGACAGATTGCAATCAACAGAACAGTCCACAAATACCAGCTGTTACGGAATACGGTATTATTCAACGGATACATATTCTTATTCTTGTGCGAATAATGGGCAATATCCGGTAACGACGGAAGAAGAATGTATCAGTTGTGGCGACGGGGTTCGTTTTTGGCGGAGTAATGATAAGTATTGTATCCATTGCGATTATTCATCTTATACGGCTTATGTGAAAAAAGATGAATGTTCTCGGTGTGAAAATCGGTATTGGGTAGAACACGATGCAACAAACCATTTAGGCTATTGTTATAAATGTCCGGCAGGAACAGTTGCAAATAGTGATCATACAGGATGTCAGGCTTGTCCGGAAGAGGGCAAATATTGGGTAAGTGAATTGAATAGTGGTGGAAACGTTTGTATTGCTTGCTCTCCAACGACAAGTTATTATTCAACGGTAGCTGAATGTCATACGTGCGATAATCAGTTTGCGACAATTCGTACGGATAATCGGATAGCTTGTTACGGATGTAATGAAGGGAATTACTCTTATTCAGCTGTTAACACAACGACAGTAGAGGAATGTAATCGGTGTCCGATGAGATATTTAGATAGCAAAAAAATCTGTAAAATTTGTCCGACCGGATATTATTGTGAACGAACGGAAGAAGGAAAAGATGCCATTATTTGTCCAAAAGGACATTATTGTGAAGTAGGTACCGATAAACCGACAGTTTGTCCGGCTGGTACATACAGAGCATCAACAGGCGGATCTTTGGAAACACATTGTTCAACATGTCCGCAAGGATATTACTGTCCGACAACGGAAGCAACAGTTGATTGTCCGATTGGCCATTATTGTCCGGCAGGAAGTACTGAACCGACGATTTGTCCGAAAGGAACATATCGAACATCTACGAAGGGATATTTGGAAACACATTGTACGGCATGTCCGGCAGGAAAATACTGTCCGACAACAGAAGCAACGGTTGATTGTCCGATTGGCCATTATTGCCCGATAAATTCCTATGAGCCGACAATGTGTCCAGTTGGTACATATCAGGGAATAATTGGAAAATCAGCACTTTCGGATTGTATTGATTGTTCAAAAGGGTGGTATTGTCCGACAACGTCAGAAGCTATATTGTGTCCGGCAGGTTATTATTGTCCAATGCGGTCAACGGATAAGATTCCGTGTCCGGAAGGAACATATCGCTCCGAACCGGCGGCGTATGAGGTGGAAAATTGTGAGGCCTGTCCGGAAACAGTTTCATGTCCACCCGGATCAACATTGTTGGATGCATAAATAAAAAAACAGGTGCTGAAATAATCGGCACCTGTTTTTTGTATACAAAATAGTATCGGATTAAGAACGTGAAAGGCTACGGAATTTAAAATAAAATTTGTACTAGAGTTTTAGTGGAAATTGCAAAAATTATTCTTTAAAATCCATAGCCAAGGAATTAATACAATATCGGTTTCCTGTTTCGGTCGGTCCGTCATTAAATAAGTGTCCTAAATGACTACCACACCGAGAACAAAGAACTTCATCCCGTATCATAAAATGAGATAAATCTTTTTTGATTTGAACAGCATTGGGAAGTGCTTTGTCAAAGCTGGGCCAGCCACAGGGCGAATCGAATTTTGCAGAAGAATCAAATAAAGGATTTCCACAAGCGGCACAACGATAAATCCCTTTTTTATCAAAAACAACATATTTTCCGGAAAAAGGACGTTCGGTTCCTTTTTGTCTTAAAATGTTATATTGTTGTGGAGAAAGTTTTGATTGATAATAAGCTTCTTTATTAAAACCAGAATTGTGTGTATGACATACTCCTCCGTTTTTTTCAAAATATTTCTGATGATATTCTTCTGCCGGATAAAAAATACCGGCAGGGAGTATTTTCGTGATAATCGGGGCTTTAAAAAAAGGTTGATATTCTTTGATTTTGTCAATAGCCATTTTTTGTTGTTCCGGTGTGGTATAGAAAATTGCAGAACGATATTGAGAACCGATATCTGGACCTTGTCTATTGAAGGTTGTTGGATTATGTGTTTGAAAAAAAACATCCAAAATTTCATTGGTCGATATTTTTTGAGGGTTATAAGTAATTTTGACGGCTTCTGCATGACCTGTTGTGTCCGTACAGACTTCTTGATAAGTGGGATTCTCGGTTGTACCTCCGGTATATCCGACTTCTGTTGCAATAATACCGTCCAATTTATCAAAAGTGGCTTGAACACCCCAAAAACAACCTGCAGCCAATATAATTTCTAACATCATAATATCCTCCTGTTTAAAAATTGGTTTTTTTATTTTAAAAATGCAAGAGGAATAGTTTGAATTTATTTTTCCGACAAGGCTATATCAATGGCTTGTGCCAATTGATCGGCACAAGATGTTCCTTTTCCTCGGCAATCGTTGTGCCGCAAAATTTCGGCAACGGTACGAGCTTCTTTTCCGTTGACTAGTTTAGAAATAGCTTGTAAATTACCGACACATCCACCAATAAATTTTAAATTATATATTTTTCCGTCTTCAATATCAAAACTGATATTTTTTGTACAAACACCCTGTGGTTCAAAAGAAAAATTTTTCATAACGATACTCCATATTGTTTCTAAATGTATTTTATACCAAACAGCATACAAAAATCAATTTTATTTTTTAATAATGATATTATTATTTTGAACTTTTGTTTTTTATAATCTCTTTACTTTATGAAAAAATTTATGTACACATATTGTGTATGATTAATGAAAATTAATTTTAAATAAGAAAGAATGTGATATGGATATACATCAAGTAGTAAAAATTTTAAAACAAAGCGTAGAATTAGTTTATATACGAGATGCTTCTTTGATAGAAACAAATGCTCATGAACAAGCTATAACACATCGTATTGCGTATTACTTTGAAAACATGTTAATGTTGTATCCTTGGTATATTCAAGAAGGATATAATATTGATGTGGAGTACAATCGTTATTATGATGATCCTAAACGCAAAAATGATCAATCTTTGTGTAAACCGGATATAATTTTACATAGACGAGAACATAATAAGCTGTACGACAATCTCCTTGTCATAGAAGTTAAAAAAAATAGTGATGAAAATTGGCGTGATTTTGATAAATTATCAGAATTTACAAATCAACGTGGTAAATATAAGTATCATTTGGGTATTTATATAAATTTGAAAAAAGATTTTAATCAGGTTGAATATATTTATTTTTCAAATGGTAAAAAAGGTTGGGAAAATAATTCTTCTTTCGTAAGATTATGTTCTTAAAGTTTGTAAAGAAACAAAAATATCAGCCTTAAAAGGTGATAATGTAGTTTAATTTGTAGTAATTCAATGTAATTTATAAACAAATGATATAATGGATATATAATGATAAAAGTTTTATTTGTATGTTTAGGAAATATTTGTCGTTCCCCCATGGCTCAGTTTGTGTTTAAACAAATAGTAGAGGAAAAAGGATTAGCAAATCAATTTGAAATAGATTCAGCGGCTACCGAAGGATATAATGAAATGTGTCATGCGGGCATTCATCATAGTACACGGGAAATATTAACAGCTATGCATGTGCCGTTTGAGCAACACTATTCCAGACGTATTCGTCTGACTGATTATGCCTATTATGATTATATTTTAGCAATGGATGACAGTAACGTAGAAGATATTCAATCTATTGTTGGAACTGATACAGATCGTAAAATCTATCGTTTGCTAGATTTTACCTCAAATCCTCGTAATATTAAAGATCCATGGTACACCGGTAATTTTGATGAAACTTATTGGGATATTGTAGAAGGGTGTGATGCATTTTTAAAATATTTAAAAATATAGATTTTGTATAAGATGGTTCTTTAAAATCGAAAGAAACTATTTATTTAAAAACAATTACCCGGTTAATTTTTGGTATAATCGTTGATATTTTTGTTTCCACTTTTCTTTTGAAGAACCAATCATTATTTTTTCTAAGATTTTGTATTTTACTAATCTGGGAGTTTCTTTTATAGCTGTTTGAACTTTTTTGTTATAAGCTGTTATTAACTGTTCCCATAAATAATCATAATAAACGGATTGCAATGCATATTTCCAAAATTTTTTCGATTCGGGTAATTGTGGATAATTAATCGGTTTAATTTGACCACCGGTATAATGAATAATAAACGGATTTGTTTTTGCATTTAAGTAAATATCACGATATGTATTTCCTAAATACTTTTCCCAACATGGTTCGGCAATATAAATATGCCATGTAAAATTCCAATTTTGTTGGAAAAAAAAGACTTTATCCTTACAAGTGGCATTTAAAATACATTGATCATGGTACATTGGATTTTTGACCTGTTTTAATTTTTCAATTAATAAGTGTGAAACATTATCTTTTCTCATTTCTTTTAAATTAAATAATAAACAGCCCGCCTGAAAATAGTCGTAAGGATTTGTTAGATTTAATGTTTGTGTAAAATAGTTAATGCGCTTCTCTTTTGTTTTGTTTAAATCTAAAACAATCCCTAAATCTCGGGTTGCCCCTAGATAAAAACCATCTATATTTGTTTGGTACAAATCGGCAATATCTTTTTGAATCAATATATCGCAATCTAAATACAAAATCTTATCTAGTTGTGGAAAAATATCAGGTAAGAAAAAACGAAAATAGGTTTCAATGGTTAAATGATTATTTACAAAAAAAGTATTTTCCCGAACTTTTGATAAAGAAGATTGAACATTAACAAAAGAAATAGATATATTCTTATCTTCCTGTTTTTTTATCTTTTGTTTGTTATCATCACTTATTTTTGAATACAAAATAAAAATACAATAATCTCTTTTTTCATCGGCATAATCAATTAAACTACGCAAACAAACATCTAAATACGGTATGTAGGTGTCATTTGTTGAAAAAGCGATGTAGATGGGTAATCTGTCCGTCATTTTTTCCTCGTCTGTATTTGTTTTTTTAAAATAACAAGAAATAAAAAAAAAGACAAGATATACTTGTCTTTTTTATTCATAATTATTTAAAATCTATTCTGCCCTTAATGGTCTGGATAACAAATCTTTCATTACGTCTTTAATCGGTTTTTCATAATAAATAATTGCTTCTACTGCGGCACAAATCGGCATTTCAACACCTAATTGACGGGCTCGTTTCATAACAGATTGAGCTGTTGCAACCCCTTCTACCGTTTTGGTACAGTGTTCTAAAACCGGTTTTGCCCAACCAGCTTGACCAATTTCAAACCCGCAAGAATAGTTGCGAGATTGATGACTATTTGCCGTTAACATTAAATCACCAATACCAGATAATCCCAACACACTATCTTTTTTTCCTCCGACTGCAACAGCAAAACGGGACATTTCTGCCAATCCTCGAGTTAATAGTGCTGCACGAGCATTATCTCCAAAATCACAACCATCTGAAATTCCAGAAGCTATTGCCATAACATTTTTAATAGCCCCACAAACTTCCGGGGTGATTAAATCTGTTGAAGAATATGGTCTGAAATAAGTGGTTTTCATATATCGACAAACCCGTTCTGCCAACATTTGTGATTGGGATGCAATTGTAACGGCAGTCGGTCGTTCTTTGGCAACCTCTGCTGCAAAACCGGGACCGGATAAAACAACCAATGGTGTTTGTGGACGAATTTCCTGTATAACTTCACTCATCAGCAGACCGGTACTTAATTCAATCCCTTTTGCACATAAAACAACCGGAGTGACGGTTTTTAATAATGGAGCCATTTGTGTAAAGACTGAACGGGTATATTGTGCCGGAACAGCCAATAAAACACAATCAGCCCAACTCAATACCGATGCTATATCCGTTGTAGCCATAATCGTTTCCGGTAGTTGTGCTGCAGGTAAAAATGTTGTGCGATGTGATGTATTGATTTCAGATACTGTTTCGGGTTCTCGTGCATATAAGTAAACGTCATTTTTTGCCTTTGCGGCAGTCATTGCCAATGCTGTTCCCCAAGCACCACCGCCGATAACACCTATATTTGCCATAAATTCCTCCCTGTTTATTTTGAAACTTCCTGAATAGCCATTTCTTTGGCTGAGACGTAATCAAATTTACCTGTTCCCAACAAAGGCGGATGGTCCGTTATGATAATTTTAGATGGTAATCCTAATTCTGTAATGCCGGCAGCTTTAAAAGCTGTTACTAAATCATCCCGTGTAACATCTTTACAGGTTGTTATCAAGACGATTTGTTCTCCTTTCTTCGCATCTGGTATATTAACAGCACCGGATA
>JAFZGR010000138.1 GCA_017555325.1 Alphaproteobacteria bacterium
CAAAGAACCATTCATGAAAAACTCCGGCAACCAATCAAATTTAGAAGCACCCAATAAAGTAGCCTGTGCATTCACTTGCCGTTCCGCAACCCGCACATCGGGTCGACGAAGCAACAACTCACCTGGTACTCCCACACCAACCAACTCTATATAGTCGGGTAAAGGTTTTATCGTGCTTAACGATTCCGTCACATCTTGCGGATAAAGACCTAAAAGTATTGCCAATGAATTGATATATTGAATTACATTAGCTTCGGTCATCGGAATGGAAGCCAATGTACTATAATAGACGGATTTCGACTGGGCTACATCAAGTTTGGAAACAAGTCCGGTCTTATAACGAGCTTCCGTAATTGCTACTACCGTTTCTTGCGATGCAGCATTGCGCCGTAACACATCAAGCTCCAGTTGTTGTTCTCTAAGATTGAAATAAGCCGAAGCAATCTCGGCACATACCAATGCATCCGTATCTTTAATTTGACGAGATAATTGTTCGGCTAACAATACGTTTTTATTACCAGATGAATAAACTTTTAAGTATGGCCCCAATCCACTTAAATCAACATCTAAAATAACAGATTCATGAATAGCCGGACGAGAAACCAAAATAGCATATTTTCTATCGGCAAACTCTTTCCCTAAAATAAAGTTCATTTCTCGAGGTGTTAAATTCCATGTAGCATAATCAGATGGATTAGCTTGCGGATTACGGAAGAATATAACAGTTTGACATTGTCCACGAATCACATCTCCCAATCCGTTATCATCCAGGAATCGTGGTTGTTGAAAAGCGCACAAGAAGGCTTGCCGCTTTTTACGACCTTCTCGCAAACCAACAATAAAACTTTCTTTAAACATCGGATGCTCTAACATTGGGGCTGTTTCGTCAATCATAATTAAACTGGGAGTTCCCATTGCTGTTGCCAATGTATGAATACGATGCATCACATAACTGATAACTGCCGGCGCCAAAACACTATCTTGGAAAATGGTGGTAAAATCAAAAGCCATATAACGACTGGATAAATCCAAATTGTCGGTTAAGGAGTTAAAAATACGCCCATATTGATCATCATTTACCCAACGGAATAATTCCCGTCGCATAAATCCGTTTGGTGCAAAACAACTTTTATATAAGTTCTTCATCAACCGTTCATCAGGCTTCAAATATTCGAATGCTGTTGTAACTGCGCGCGCAATTTCCTGTTCTGAAACAGCATCCGTTCCACCTGTAATATCTCGCATCCAAGTACGTAAGAATGCTCGATTATCCGACGTATCCGGAACGGCAAACGGATTTAGCGAAACAGATTCTTCACCACCATCAAAACGAACATACGGAGCATCTTGCATTAAAGCAAATACTTTGGCACCATTATTTCTGTCAAAGAAATATGTATGCAAATCAGGAATCCGCATAGATTGTCCAGCCATAAAAGAGAAGAATGTTGTTTTCCCTTGTCCGGTTGGCCCAATCAAAGCCGTATGTGCAACGGCATATGGTTCTTCCGACACGTGGAATTGAAAAGCATATGCCGTTCCTGTAATTGTCCGGAAATAAGAAAGAGGCATCGGACCCCAATCAGATTTTTGACGTCCCTCTGCTGTTTTATCAATACAAATACCACAAGCGACAACCCGAGATAAGTATAGGAATGTTCTCGGATATACTTCATATGTGGGGAATTGAGCAAAAAAGGTAGCCTGTGCCGCCCACCCATCTCGGACTGGTGTTACATTATAAATACGGCAAATTTTTTCAATTTCTTCCTGACCGAATTTTAATTCATCTTTTGTTTTTCCAAAAACAAAAATACTCATAGCATATTCATTCAGTGTTTGCCCATCCGAATCCGACTGATCCAACCATTCCAAAGCTGTTGAATATTGAGCAACCACGTTCGTTGAGAAAGATGTTAAAAATGCCATTTTTCTTTGCTGAACCAACATCATATTTGCTTTTACCATTGGAATTGCCTTAATATTATGAACCAACGTGACCTCGCAATCAATACTTAAAATATCTGCGGCCATTTGTTCATCCATAAAATCTCCGGGTTTCCTGATGCCAATACATATACCTAGTTTTTCTTCGTCTCCGGATGTAAATTTTATAATCCCTTCATCCTTTGTGAAGTGAATATAATCAGCCGTTAATAAAGAATTTAAATATTCTCCTTCTTCTATACCGATATGGGGTTTCGGAACAGACAAGGGGCTGGCTAATTGCGCAAAAACCCAAAACGGACTTTTATCTTTTGTTTTGTATGGTGGTTTTTCGGAAATTAATCGTGGTTCATATGCATCTAAAATAGATGTTAATGCTAAAGAAGCCTGCTGTAAATCATCCATAGCTGTTTTGCGGTCATTAATAGAAAGAATAATATAGTGTTTGTTTCGAAATACGCGTCTTAAACTATCCATCCATTTATCAGAAATGGTTTGCAATAATTTACTATCCCTATGTTTTCCTAATTCAGACAAAGAAACTTTTTCCCGAATAGTGACAACACGAGATACCACTTCCAACTGCGCCATAGAATCGATCCATTGTTTGCGAGCACTGTTAAGCGCAAATCGTTCAGCTCCTGTTAATAATGTTGTATCAACCCCTTTTATTTCATAAACACGTGCTAATGCCCCGTTTCGTAAATGAATTGTTGCACCATCTTCATCTAATTTACTAAACGGTAAAAAATCAGATACCCGACTTTCTTTTGGTTTGGGCAAAATAATATCACCGAGTTTGGTAACCCAAACAGACATAATTAACATAGCACCAAGAACACCGATAACGGCAACCCAAGTGGAAAAAGCCGAAGCACTTTGTGCCAACATACCAAAAACATTTATATCAACAGGAATACTATTCATTCTTTTTATCCTTATTTTAGGGCGCTAATTTATTTCCTTTTACGGGGTATATGTTTTGCGATTTAGATGCCATTGGACCATAAGTTTGCATCATTTTGGACAAATGTGGCTCTTGCCATGCATATGCCGCAATGATCAAATGCCCAATAAGCATTGTCGGAATAAACCAAAGCGGGTTTATGTGAAAAATAGCAATACACATAACCATAATACCCATTTGTATGGAAAAATTAACAACAGCGGGCACAAATGGAGCCCAAAATATTCTGGGAGGCATTGATACAGCTTTTAAAATTGGTTCACGCATAAAAAAATCCCCTTTTTTTGATGTTATTATAATTATAACAGATTAAAAATAAATTAACAGAAAAAAAATTGATTTGTTTTATTTTTTTTTTAAAAAATGATTTTTCTTGACTTTTAGGCAAAAAAAAGTCATCGTAAACGTCGGACAAATTAATAGTTATTGTTCGGTTAAATGATAAAAAAGTCTTTGACTGGATTTATTTTTTATGAAGAGAGCGAAAATGAGTTTTGATGAAAAAACAATTAAAAATATAGCAAAACTGTCCCGATTGCATTTTCCGGAGACAGAAGAAGCAAAATTTGCACAAGATATTAATGGTATTTTGCAATGGGTAGAAGAATTAAAAGAAGTAAACGTTGATGGGGTAGAACCGTTGGTTTCTGTTACCCCGCGCACAAACGCAATACGGAAAGATGAAGTAGTTATTGGCGATATTCAAGCAGAATTAATGGAAAATGCACCGGAATCCGTTCAAGGTTTTTATGTTGTGCCGAAAATGGTGGAGTAAAAAATGGTTTCTCAATTAACAGATTTAACAATCAGTCAAGCACTAGACTTACTGGATAAAAAAGAAATATCTTCCGTTGAATTAACACAGGCCCATTTAACGGAAATGGATCGGGCTCGGTTTTTAAATGCCTATATTACCGAAACACCGGAATTAGCTTTGCAACAAGCTGCCGAATCAGATAAAAAACGGGCAACTGGTGAAAAAATCGGACGATTGGAAGGTATTCCGATTGCAAATAAGGATTTATATTGCACAAAAGGCATTCGGACAACAGCCGCCTCTAAAATTTTATCGCACTTTGTTCCTCCATATGAATCAACCGTTACACAAAATTTAAAAAATGCCGGTACAATTATGTTAGGGAAAGTCAACACAGATCAATTTGCCATGGGTGGCTCAACCATGACCAGTTATTTCGGTGTGACAAAAAACCCTTGGGCTGATGAAAACGGAGAATATAATTTGGTTCCAGGGGGGTCTTCCGGTGGTTCGGCCGCCGCTGTGGCTGCTGGGTTGTGCATGGGTGCAACAGGTTCAGATACTGGCGGTTCAATTCGGCAACCGGCCTCTTTTTGTGGGATTACAGGGATTAAACCTACTTATGGCAGATGTTCTCGATATGGAATTGTTGCGTTTGCATCTTCATTAGATCAAGCAGGACCAATGGCAAGAAGTGTTAAAGATTGTGCATTAATGTTGAATGAAATGGCTGGTTTTGATGTGCATGATTCAACGGTTGCCGATTTCCCTGTGCCGGATTTTACACAAGCATTACATACTGATTTAAAAGGCAAAAAAATTGGTGTCCCCAAAGAATATCGTTCCAAAGATTTAAATCCAGCGGTAGCAGCAGTTTGGGATAAGGGAATTGAATATTTAAAAAATGCAGGAGCCGAAATTGTCGAAATTTCCTTACCACATACAAAGTATGCTTTGCCAGTTTATTACATTATTGCTTGTGCAGAAGCATCATCAAACTTATCTCGGTATGATGGGGTTCGATATACAACACGTGTAGATGGAAAATCATTAGATGAAATGTATGAAAACACCCGTACGGATGGATTTGGACCAGAAGTTATCCGTCGTATTTTACTGGGGACATTTGTTTTGTCTGCGGGTTTCTATGATGCTTATTATATTCGGGCTCAGCGAGTTCGTCGTTTAATTTATAACGATTTTATAGAAGCCTTCAAAACAGTAGATGCTATTGTTGCTCCGGCAGCACCAACCACAGCGTTATCTTATGAAGCTATGAAAAACATGAAACCAGTAGATACTTATTTGGGTGATGTGTTTACCACTCCAAGTTCATTAGCGGGAGTACCGTCTTTGGCATTGCCAATCGGATTGGCTGAAAACGGATTACCGGTAGGATTACAGGTAATTGGTAAGCATTTTGATGAAAATACGGTGTTTCAAGTTGCACAAATTTTGGAAGATGAAGCACAATTTGTTAAAACACCGCATTATGTGAAAGGATAAGAAAAAATGACATATACAATTCAAGGTAAAACAGATAAATGGGAACTGGTTATCGGTTTGGAAGTACATTGTCAAATCATTTCACAATCAAAAGTATTTTCACCATCTTCTGCTGTTTTTGGTGCCGAGCAAAATACACATGTATCTTTTATTGATGCCGCATTTCCTGGAATGTTGCCGGTTGTTAATGAAAAATGTATTGAACAATGTGTTAAAACCGGTCTAGGATTAAACGCTGTTATTAACAAGTATTCTCGTTTTGATAGAAAAAATTATTTTTATGCTGATTTACCACAAGGATATCAAATCAGTCAGTTATATCATCCGATTGTTGGAGAAGGATATATTGAAGTAACCACATCAGAAGGTACTCGTAAAATCGGGGTGGAACGCTTACACTTGGAGCAAGATGCAGGTAAATCCATTCACGATATGAGCCCAACAAAATCTTTTATTGACTTAAACAGATGTGGTGTCGGATTAATGGAAATCGTCTCTAAACCAGACATGCATTCTCCGGAAGAAGCTGGTGAGTATTTACGTCAATTACGAGCAATTGTTCGTGCATTAGGAACTTGTGACGGCAATATGGATGAGGGATCTATGCGATGTGATGTTAATATCTCTGTCCGTAAAGCAGGAGAAACAACTTTGCGTCCTCGTGTAGAAGTAAAAAATGTTAATTCCGTACGATTTGTTATGCAAGCGATTGAAATTGAAGCACAACGACAAATAGAATTGTATGAATCCGGACAATCTTTTGATCAGGAAACACGCTTATTTGATTCGGTTAATATGGAAACTCGATTAATGCGTTCCAAAGAAAATGCAAATGATTATCGTTATTTCCCTGATCCGGATTTGTTGCCGGTTGTTTTAACAGATGAATATATTGAAAACATTCGTCAAAACTTGCCAGAATTGCCGGAAGCGAAGAAAAAACGGTATATTGAACAACTGGGATTAACTCCTTATGATGCCGGCATTTTAACAGCTGATACAGAAACTTCCCGTTATTTTGAAACGGCAATTATCGGACAAGACGCCAAAAAGGTAGCCAATTGGGTAATGGGTGATTTGTTTGCATACTTGAATAAATCTAATCAAACAATTACTGAAAGTCCCATCAGTGCTGAAAATTTAGGTGAATTAGTTGGATTAATTGCTGATAGTACAATTTCTGGTAAGATTGCAAAAGAAGTTTTCGAAATTATGGCAGAAACAGGCAAAAAACCGAGCGTTATTGTTGAAGAAAAAGGGTTAAAACAAGTTTCGGATACCGGAGCGATTGAAGCCCTTATCGCTGATATTTTAGCACAAAATGCAGATAAAGTTGCTGAAATAAAAGCGGGAAAAGACAAATTAAAAGGTTGGTTTGTCGGACAGATTATGAAGGCTTCTCAGGGAAAAGTAAATCCTGCTTTGGCTAATCAGTTGTTGGATAAGAAACTGGCTGAATAATCAATATTTTTTTACAAAAAAGCTTCTGTTGTAAAAATACTTCAGAAGTTTTTTTTGTGTAAATTAAAATTTTTAATATTGAGTTCTCTGTTTTTATTTGATTTTGTTTATAAAGTAGATATAATAAAGGCAATATTAATCTTTACATAAGGAGTAATCAATTATTATGGGTTTTCGAAAATCATTTATAGTCACTGTAATATTAAGTTTCTGCTGTTTAACATCAGGAAAGGCTTTTGCTGAGTGCAAAGATGCTTACGAAGCTAAAGGCAAAAACGGAACTGTTTATTGTATTAGTAAAGTTGGTATGAACTGGTGGAGTGCTTTTACCTGGTGTGAAGCTCAAAATATGAAGTTGGGTGACATGAATGATTTATGTTATGTCAGTGCAGAAGAACGTTGGTTAGGGAGTACATCTGATGGCTCTTGTCCAAATATTGTTAATGCTTATTCAGGCAATGTTTTTACATGGACGGCATTAGCAAAAAGCAGTACAACTGCGTATGTAATTAATCCACGCACAGGCTCATTAAATTCTTTTGGTAAATCAGATTCAGGTAAATACGTTATTTGTGCACCTAAAAAGTAAATAAACAACAAAAAACACTCTTGCCATATATTGAGTGTATATGTTTTTTACACTTTTTTAATTATTAAGCTTTACTTCATTTTTTAGTAGGGCAAGTTTTGTTCGCAGAATCTTTTTTATTGCATATACCATACAATATATTGGCACCATTATTATCTGCTAGTGTTGTACAAGTTTCATCTGTGTAAAATAAATTGCAGTATTTAGTTTGAGGACATTTTTTTATAGGGCTTACGGCATTAGATATTTTTTGAATTGGACAATTGGAACTAGGATTATATAAAGCAGAACAAACACCATACATAATATTTGCTCCTAAATCATTAGGTATTTTTGCTGTACACAATTCATCGGTATAAGCTAAATTACAATATTGTCCTTTGGGACACCCCTTTTGCAATTTCATTGGATTACTAACAGAGCTAACAAGACAAGACGATAAAGGTAAATTTTTTGCAGAGCATATACCATACATTGTGCCATTGCTAGCATCAGTTAATGTGTTTTGACACTTTTCATCAGTAAATCTTAAATTACAAAACTGTCCTTGTGGACATTTTTTTTTAGGGGTTACAATTGCTCCATCTGTTGTATTTTTAACCTCATATTGACAATCGGAACTGATTGTTTGTTCTTGTTGTATATACAGATAACTACAATCCGATGTGGCTTCAATCTTTTGTTGATTTATTTTATAAGCGCAAAAACCATCAGATTCCTGACATTCTCCAACCGTTGTACCACAAATAAGATTGTGATCACAACACCAGTAATTTTTATCCAATTCACAAGTTGTTTGTGTATCTAGTTGACAAACACGATCACAACCATTTCCTTTTGCATTTATTTTATAACCTTCAGCGCACGTTTTACAAATCTTATCAACTGATTGACAATACATTCCCATTTGGGCACAATCGGAACCTGTTTCACAATTAATACCAGGTACTCGAACTCCATCAAAAGCAAAAACAATATTATTTGATTCAGCACAAACTTCAAATCGTTTAGCATTTTCATCAAAAAGTGTAATACGAGGAGGAACAGACATTAATAAAATTTGTTTGCAATCTTCCGTATCAATCCCAATTACCTTAACATAATCATCTCCGTCATTATCTCGAAGTGTTTCAATTGTTTTATGACTTTTTGCTTCCCATGTTACAGCAGTCCAAGGATGCGGTTGGTTATTTGTCATGCCACGCAATTCTGTATAAGCTAAATGAGCATCTTGAATAATAACATTAGCATTATGTTTATGAAAGGCATAACGATAAGCTTTAACGCCACCAACACTTAACACGCCAATCACAGCTAAAATACCTAAAACTTCAACTATTGATCGACCATTTTCATATATATTATTTATTTTTGTCATATACTGCTTATACCAATTTGTTAATTTTTATTAATTGTATAAAATAATACTAAAAAACACAAAAAAAACAACAAAAAATAGATGTTTTTCTTGTTTTAAATTATTTATTTTTCCCAACGCCGTAAATATTGATAAAATTTATGTCGATCACGGTCGTGTTGTAATTTCTTATCAATAAAACCATTAAAATCTCGTCGCAACGCAACTTTCGGAAAATCCGGAATTTCAATATTAATTGTTTCGCCAATTTTTAAATGGCGAACAGCAGGTTCAAAACATTTTTTATTAATAAATTTATGCAAAGATCGTTCAATTAAGCAAAAATTTGAAACATGATTTGTTCCCCCTCCTGATAAAGGAATAATGTGATGAACATCAAACCCTCGTGGAATTTTACCACGTTTGGAGCGTTCTAAATTTATTTTATCTTTATATGGCTCTAAAAAACCCTTCCTATACAACCACTTAACAAATTTTTGATTCATATTGCGACGATCAAATTCTTTACGTCGTATTTTTGTAACAGAAGGATCTTGTAATGTGAATTTTATTGCCATCGCCTAACCCCTCCTTATATATTTTATTTTATCATAAAGATTATAAACAATCAATAGTATTATATGTGTTTATGTTATTTAAAATAAAAACATCTATCAGCAATAAAAGGGACATTTTATTTCCTATATCCATTTATCCAGTAAACTATTGTTTTCTTAATAAATAAAAATAAAAGGATTACAACATGATTTACGGATATATTCGCGTCTCGATCGACAAACAAACCACAGAAAATCAAAAATTCGAAATTGAACAATTTTGTCTTAAAAACAAGATTGTTATTGATAAATGGATAACAGAAACCATCAGTGCAACAAAAGAGCTAAATAAACGAAAACTCGGCAAACTTCTAAAACAAATTAAAAGTGATGATATTATTATAACGGCAGAATTCTCCAGATTAGGTAAAATTTGTTACAAGTTATGAGTATTTTACACCATTGTATGAATACAGGGTGCCAAGTTTGGACAATTAAAGACAATTATAGTCTTGGAAAAACGATAGAATCCAAAGTGTTATCTTTTGCATTCGGTTTGTCGGCAGAGATTGAAAGAGTTTTAATTTCCCAAAGGACTACAGAAACCTTAAAACGTCTTCAAAATGAAGGAAAAGTCTTGGGCTGACCAAAAGGAAAGAAAAACAAAAAACGCAAATTAGATGGTAAAATCTTTCAAATTAAAGAACTTTTATCAAAAAATGTATCAAAGAATAAGATTGCTAAAATTCTTTGGAGGTAATGAATATATAGCCAGTGTGTTGGATTTAACCAATTTGGATAAGAAGGCATTAAAAGAAGAAAACAATGACCTTAAACAAGACAATAAGTATTTAGAACAAGAAGTTGAAACCCATAAACACCATGCCAATATGCTGTTGTCAGAGAAAACTAACTTAGTTATATCTAATACAGAGTTAAATATCAAAATACAAGAACTTGAAGACAGAATAAGAAAGCTGGAAAAGAGAACAACAAAGTTAGAAAATATCTTTTATAAGAATGGGATTACAGAAACACAATTAAATGAGATGATAGAAAAGAATGAGAATGTAAAATCCAATACAACTCAAAACAGCATTCAACAGCAATTATAAGGTTTTATCGGCATTGATAGGAAAGCCATCTTTCTTTTTCAATGGTTTTTGTATATATCCAAGATATGTTTGAAAATTGTAGCATAATTAACAAAGGAGAAAATATGTCAGAAAATAAATTTTATGACAATTATCAATCCCGTTAGGATACAGAGCATTAAAACTTATGGTGTAGATCATTCTAAATTTACAACAAGAGAAGAAGTAGAATGTCAAGACAACCGCATTAAACGAGAAGAAGAACTAATGCAACAACAACGCAATATGGGTATCACAGGAAACTATATGCAATATGGTACGAACTTTTGGAATAATACTATCCGAACAAAGGCAACCCTCCATAGACGCATTACATTTTTTAATCAAATCAATCAGTGAATTAAATGATACACCAGACAACCCTTTTAAGATTGACAATCTTTATGATGAAGGGAAAGATTTAATAACAATCGGACAAAATGGCGTACAACTGTGATGGGAAACTAAAAATGCCAAAAAACAAGCATAAAAAAACCTCTTAAAACCAAAGGTTTAAGAGGAAATTGGTGGAGATAAGCGGGATCGAACCGCTGACCTCTTGAATGCCATTCAAGCGCTCTCCCAGCTGAGCTATATCCCCAAGATCAATCTTAAATTAACAAAAATATTTGTTTTTGTCAATACATTTTTAAAAAGTTATCTCACTTTTTTATCAGAAACAATTGTTGCCAATCTTCCCGCCACCTCATTTTGATACATTTCTTTTGTCTTGTGATATGTTTCAAAAATTCTCTCATCTCCTGGTTTAAATGTTACCCCTTTAAACGAACAAGGCTTATAATTTGCTTTTAAAATATTGTGTTGAACAATATCAAAATATGGATTTTCTTTATAAACACGTCGAACAATTTCCGTTATATCTTTTTCAAAAAGCATTTTTTCAACAGCTTGTGCCGCGGCATTCATATATCCTTTTCCTGTTTCACTTTGCGCTATCCAAAATCCTGTTTCAATCATTGTTCCCAAACGCTTTAATCTGACACAACCAACGCATTTATCTGTATTTTTAGGGTAAATATAGTATGTTGCACTTTCATCATTACGAGCTTGTTCTAACCATTCTTTCATAGTTTCCTTAGCTTGAACAACATTTTTAATACCACAAAAATCATATAGCAGTTTTAATCTCGGGGCGTTCGGTTTGAATAACGCAAAAAATGCACGGGCCTTTTTTACATCTTTTTCTGTTTCTGGTAAATTAGGCGCTTTAAATTCTAGTTGTAAATCAACAGTTGAGCCATTTATTTTTGCATCAAATAACATCTAAAAATCCCGCTCATGTACAAACCATTGAAAATGTTCTGCTGCTTTTTGCATAGAAACGTGCGAGCCAACCTTGTATGTGGAAATTGTTCTTTGAATTTCTTCTGAATTTGCATAATTTGTTACACCAATGTATTCTGGATGATTATTCTGCAAATCCGTATCCAATTCAACAATACGCACTTTTTCTTCCAAATCACACGTTTGCACATCATAAGCCGCACTTACTAAGCCCTTGTCCGAAGATGAAAATTCTGATGGAAGAACCGGATATACAGCAGTATCTTGGACACAAGCAGTTACAGTTAAAGCACTCCCATATGTTACAATTTTTTGAACCATTTTTTTCATATGTTTTCTCCTTGATGGATGTCACTATATAATCATAAAAAAAACTTGTCAACAAATTAAACAATCCTGATGTTAAATCAATTCATTCAGAAGATGCTTTATTTTTTTTATTTTATTTGATATACTATACATTATGGAAATAACATTAAATGATTTTTTAGGTGGAAAGATTCGTTTATTGCAATACAAAAACGGATATAGAATTACCTCTGACACAGTTTTATTGGCAGCAGCTGTTCAGGCAAAAAAAAACGAAACTGTTTTAGACGTTGGAACAGGAACCGGCGGGGTATTGTTTTGTTTGCATGCCCGAATTCCGGAATTAAACTCAACAGGCATAGAAATACAAACAGATTTATATCAATTGGCTTTAAACAATCAAGAAATAAATCAATACAAAATTCATTTCATTAATGAGGATATTTTTTCCGAAAAATCCACATTGCACGGCATACAATTTCACCATGTTGTTACCAATCCGCCATTTTATACAGAAGATTTAATTCGTAATCATCCTCAAACGGCCACGGCATATCATCAGACATTTGATTTATCAAGATGGTTGCGTTTTTGCTTAAAACATTTACGGGCAAAAGGATCTTTTACCCTAATACATCGGACAGAAGCTTTGCCGGAAATTTTGGCTATCCTGAATAAAACCGCTCTTGGAGGCATTGAAGTAATTCCAATTCAGCCAAAAGAGAATGCTGCATCTAAACGAGTTATTGTACGTGGTATTATGGGTTCGAAAAAGCCTTTTGTTTTACGGCCCCCACTTGTAATGCATACAGAAACAAACGAACGAACCGCACTTGCAGAAAAAATTATGCGAGAAGGGCATCCGATTGAATAAATAGCTTGACAATTTAATAAAAAAAGAGTAAAAGTTTACTTAGTGGTCCCGTAGCTCAGCTGGATAGAGCAACAGCCTTCTAAGCTGTGGGTCGGGCGTTCGAATCGCTCCGGGATCGCCATTCTAATCAGGCTTGTAATTTATACAAGCCTTTTTTATATAATATTTAAAAGCGATAAAACTAAATAATACCACTCGCTTGAAGTAATTCTTTTGATTCGTTGGAAATTAAAGGCATTTGCGGATTTAAAAACTTATTATTAGTATTGTGATTTTGTAATAATTCCGGTGCAACCTTAAAAATAAAATAAAAACCGTTTTCCGTTTGATGAATCATTTTTAGCCTTAAATCAATTTTATCAACAATAACAGAAAATTGTTCAGACAATACTCGAACAGCGCAATTCATTATTAATTCATCTTTTTGAACAAATCCTTTTGGTAAATGATATGCTTTGACTTTTTCAGTTGTTTCCGGATGCTCTAAAAATAAACACTTTCCGTCTTTCTGAATTAAGAAAACAACAGATGTTTGTGATGATTGCCCCATTCTTACCTCCACATATCTTATTTATTATATCACTTTTTTTTATGTGGCGCAATATACAATTTTATATTTTTTTATTGAGCAAGCTGTTCTAGAAATTTTTGAATAAATTGAATTGTTCGTTCATCATTGGGCAAGCCGTTATTATTTAAAAAAGTCTCATTCCACACGATACCGACTTCAGAGTGCTGAATTTGCTTCATCCCCAAAACCGGTAAAATAGAACGCAAATGAACTTGTGCCGGCAATGTACCGCTTGAACCTATAGATGCTCCGGCAATAGCCGCTTCTTTCCCGACAAGACAACTTTTTCCATAGGGACGAGAAGCCCAATCTAATGCATTTTTTAAAACACCGGATATTGATCGATTATATTCTGGTGTCATCAATAAAATCAAATCAGATTCTGAAATTTTTTGTCTGAATACATCAATTGCCGGTAAAGATGTGTTTTCTAAATCTTCCGAAAAAAGCGGTATATTATGAATATCAATAAATGAAAAATCCAATTTAGAATGCCCGATTTTAATAAATACTTCCGCTAATTTACGATTAATCGATTCTTTTCTTAAACTGCCGACAATAATTCCGACTTTTTTCATCTAAGCACTCCTTTCTTTTTTTTGATAAATAAAAATAAATACTTTATTTGTCAAGAGTATTAGGGACTATTTAATAATACCTCCACCCAAAACAGAAATGCCATCATTTTTATCATAAATAACCAATGATTGCCCTCGTGTGACAGAACGTTGTGGGGTTTCAAAGGAAACAAGCAATTCATTTTCTGCTTTTTGTTCAATTATTGCAGGAACCACTTTTCCTGCTGATCGATATTTAACACCAACCGTTAATGGTGTTTGTAATTGCGTTTCAAGCCCGTTCCAAACAACCGAACAAATAGTCGTTTTTGAAACAAATGTTGATTCAACCTCTCCAACAATTACTTGATTTTGTTCGGCATCAATATCAACAACATAAAGCGGAACGGGATATGCAATACCTAAACCTCTGCGTTGACCGATTGTATAGTGCCAAAAACCGATATGTTTTCCTAACACACGTCCATTTGTGTGAACAATATCTCCTACTTTTGGGGCTTGTTCCAATAAATCGGCATAGTCCCCATTATAAAAGTCCTGACTATCCGCTTTATCGGCAACAGCTAAACCTCTATCACGAGCCATTTTTCTAACTTCTTCTTTGGTAAAGCTACCTAATGGCAAAAGTAATCGGGATAATTGTTTTTGGCTCAAACGATATAAAAAATAACTCTGATCTTTTTTTTCATCTATCCCTTTTTGCAAAACATATTTTTCGTTTCTTTTTGTAATACGAGCATAATGACCGGTTGCAAAATAATCAAACTGAATTCCTTGTGCTAATGCTTTATCACACATTACACCAAATTTCATTGTTTCATTACATTTAACACAAGGATTTGGAGTAATACCCGACAAATAAGATTCTTTAAAATATGATAAAACAATCTGTTTATATTCTTCGGAACAATCTAAAATATGCACATCGATATTGTGTTCTTTACCCCATTCTTGAACATTTAAAATATCTTGTTTTTCCGTAGAACCGTAACAAGCATTTCCAGCCGCTTTTAAATTGGCAATATCTTTGTTATAAATAGACATTGTCAATCCAATCACATTGTATCCCTGTTCTTGTAACAGTAATGCTGTTAAAGTTGAATCAAGACCTCCGCTTAACCCTACAGCAACAGTTTTAATCATAATTTACTCCTAAAATAAATAACCAATATACACAACATAAGCACATAAAAAGAGAAAACCCATCAAGCGTGAAACTTTTTTAACAGTTAAAACTGTTAAACACAAAACAGATGTCACCAGCGCCATAATAAGAGTATTTTTCATCATTTCTTCAGGCATCTGAATAGGCAAAACAAGTGCAACCGTACCCAAAATAAACAAAGCATTGTAAATATTACTCCCAACAACATTGCCAAAAGCGACTCCGTTTTCTTTTTTATAAGAAGCAATAATAGATGCGGCCAATTCTGGTAAAGATGTTCCCACCGCAACAATAGTTAAACCGATAATAGCTTCAGATATTCCCCAATGTAATGCTAAAATTTTTGCATTTTCAACAAGCAAATACGCCCCTCCACAAGTTAACCCAATGCCGATTATGGCTTTGATTAACGCAAACCAAATATTTTTGATAGATGACGTATCTGTCATTTCTGACGAGGGGGTATTTTTTGAATTTTTTTTATCCGTATAAAAAGAATATCCCACATATAAAACTAATGTTAAAGCAAAGATAAAACCGATTATTCGATTCATTGTTCCGTACAACATAACACAAATGAGCATTATTGTTGACAAACCCAGAACAAATCCATCACGCTTAAAAGAATGAATATCTACATTAATCGGATGAATAACCGCTGCCACACCCAAAACAAGTAGGATGTTAGCCGTATTGCTACCGATTACATTTCCAACGGCAATACCGTTAGAACTTTGTAAAACAGAAGCCAAACTGGTAACCATTTCCGGCGTTGACGTTCCAAAACCAACCAAAACCAACCCGATAAACAAGGTAGATAATCCAATTTTTTTTGCAATTGCTACGGAATTGTCAACCAAAAGATTTCCACCATATATAAGTAACACAAAACCCAAAATTAATAATGCATAAACCGAAATCATTTCTGATAGCTCCTTTATAGGTTAAAATAATGAATAATTCGAATATATCATTTTTTTTTCAAAAATACAATTTTTTTCCATTATTATTGACAGTTTGATTGTGACATTTATATGACAATTAAAATACATATTTATGACATTTTATCAGATATTGTCATAAAATAATTGGCAAATAAATAAAAATTTCATAAAAACATATTCAGTTTTAACAAACGATGGAGAAAAAAATGAAAAAATGTCTTTTAGCTGTAAGTGCTTTAACAGCTTCTTTTTTTACAACAGATACCTTAGCTGCAGGCTACCATTTATCTGAATATACTGTAACAGGTTTAGGTCGTTCATTTGCTGGTGTTGGTGTTGTCGGAGATGACTTCTCATCTTTGGCTTTTAATCCGGCAGGTATGCAATATAATCAGACAAATGGGGCTCAAACAGGTGTAACAGCTGTCAGTTTGCATTTTGATTATAAAGGCTCAATTGGAACAGTGGCTTCTATTAATAAAGATGGCATGCCTTCAGAATTAGGTCCACGTAGCGGTTCCGGCCATACACGCCCAACACGGGTTTTGCCACATGTATTTGCTCAACAAAAATTAGATGACAAAACAACATTAGGTTTAGGTGTTTATGTTCCGTATGGCTTGGCAACAGATTACGATAATGATTGGTTTGCTCAATCTCATGCTGGATTAAGTCAATTATCTGCCACAAATGTCAGTCCATCTTTATCTTATCAGATTAATGATAAATTTGCTGTTGGTGGTGCATTAAATTTGCAATACATTACTGCACGTTTAACCGGCAATATCGAAAACGGTGGTATGTATTTTGAAAGTGGGTATAACGACTTGGAAGGCGATGATTATGGTGTCGGATATACTTTGGGCGCCACATTTACTCCGAGAAAAGATATTCGCTTAGGGGTTTCATACCGTTCCAAAATCAAACACAAATTAGAAGGTGATTTAAAAATTTCTGGAATGCCATCCGCCGTTATGGGACAACCCATTAAAGCAATGAATGGTCAATCAGATATTTATACCAAAGTAACTATGCCTGAAATTGTTTATTTGACAGGCGCTTATGATTTGAACAAATGTTTTACATTATCTGCAACAGCAAAATGGACCCGTTGGAGTCAATTTAAAAATTTAGATATTTTTGACAAAACAACTGGGGTAGCGGTTTCTGAAACATTTGAAAACTGGAAAAACACTTGGTATTATGCTGTCGGCGCGGATTATCGCTATAATCGGAACTGGACATTTAGAACCGGTATTGGTTATGACGAAACTGTTATTAAAGAACCAAAATACAAAACTGCGCGTATTCCGGATGGTCGTCGGATTTTAACCTCTCTAGGAACAACTTGGAAAAAAGATAACTGGCAAGTTGATTTGGGATATATGCACATTTTTGTACATGGAGG
>JAFZGR010000139.1 GCA_017555325.1 Alphaproteobacteria bacterium
GTCTTTTTCACGAATATCTTTTCGAGAAATTTCATCTGCATTATGGAGGGTTGCGTGTTTTACAATCACCCCTCCGACATTAATCGGCTCCAAATCAGCAACCGGAGTTAATGCGCCTGTTCGTCCCACTTGAATACGAATGGCATTTAATCGTGTCACAGCCTGTTCCGCGGGAAACTTATGAGCAATTGCCCAACGGGGAGAGCGAGCAATAAACCCTAATCTTTTTTGTAAGGATAAATCATTAACTTTATATACAACTCCATCAATATCATAAGGCAATGAACTGCGTTTTTCTGTTAATTCATTAAAAAAGCAAATCATTTCCTGTGCGTTATGACACAATCGAATTTCCGGATTGACCGGAAAACCCCATTTTTTGAGTTGTTCTAAAAATTCATAATGCGTTTTCCAAGTAATCGGATTAACTTCTCCACAGGCATAAGCAAAAACGCTTAATCGGCGTTGCGCTGTAATAGAAGCATCCAACTGTCGCAATGAACCAGCAGCTGCATTACGGGGATTTGCAAAAATTTTTTTGTTTTTTTGGGCCTGAAGTTGATTTAATTCAAAAAAATCGAGTTTGGACATATAGACTTCTCCCCGAATATCGATTTTTTGTGGTGGCACATCAAATAAATCTCCATTCTGATGAAGTGACAACGGAATTTGCCGAATCGTTTTTAAATTAGCAGTAATATCTTCTCCAATTGTACCATCTCCCCGTGTTGCTCCTGTCATCAATTTCCCATTTTCGTAAACAGCTGAAAAAGATAATCCGTCAATTTTTGGTTCGGCAACAATTTCAATATCTTCCGAATCGGGAATTCCCAAAAAACGATGTATCTTTTCCACAAAAGCATAAACATCTTCTTCAAAAAAAATATCTGCCAAAGACAACATTGGATTGGTATGTGTAATTTTTTGAAACTCAGACGCAATCTGAGCGCCCACCCGTAACGAAGGACTATCTTGTCGAATCAATTCCGGAAATCTTTCTTCAATCGCTTCATTGCGATGTTTTAATTTGTCATATTCCGCATCACTAACAAGCGGTGCATCATCCCGATGATAAGCAATATCTAATTCGGAAATGCGTTTTGCCAAAAAAGCCAATTCAGTAATCGCATCTTCCTTTGTTAGGTCTAATACGCTTTTTTCCATGATTTATTCAATAACTCCTGCGCCATTATTTCAGCTGTTTGTGTAATTTTTGCACCAGATAACATACGGGCGATTTCCGCCAATCTTTCGGGTTCGGATAAAGAGCGAATAGTTGTAATCATTTTATCGTTTTGTTCTGCTTTTTGAACATGCCAATGACTTTTACCACATGAGGCAACCTGCGGAGAATGCGTTACAACTAAAACCTGACAATTCAATCCTAGTTGTGCTAATCGTTCTCCAACTGCCTCTGCTGTTGCTCCACCAACACCACTATCAACTTCATCAAAAATAATAGTTTCTGTTTCGGCAGTTGTTGCTAAATTAACTTTTAACGCCAACATAAAACGAGATAATTCTCCACCGGAAGCCATTTTATTCAAAGGGGCTACAGGCACTCCTTTATTTGTTGATGCCTGAAAACAGACCGAATCAATTCCATTTGCCGAAATATTTGTTTCATCCGTTAATATTTGTGTTAAAAATTGTGCTTTTTCTAATTTAAGTGGTCCTAATTCCCGACAAACGGCTTTATCCAGTTTTTCTGCTGCTTCTTTTCTTTTTTGAGATAATTTTCGGGCCTGAGATAAATACTGTTGATAAGTTATATTAGCTGTTTCTTGCAGAGAGTGAAGAACCGTTTCGCTTTGTTCCAATTGATTTAATTGCTGTCGAAACGAATCCAATAATATCGGCAATTCATTTATATCTGTCTGATACCGACGTGCCAACCCCCTTAATGCAAATAAACGATTATCAATTTCCGGCAATTCCGAAACATCCCCCAATGTTTCTCCGACACTTTCCAGTTCTCCGGAAATGTCGGCAAGTGCCGACTGGGTTTCATTAATGGTTTCCAATAAATTATCAAACACATTCGGAGCATATTGGGCTGCCTTGATTAATTGTTGCTCTAAAACAGCCAATTGGTGAATAATACCTTGTTGCTCATTATCTAACAATTGAACAGATGTATTAACAGCCGTAATAATTTTTTCACCATTCATTAATTGATTACGTCGCATAACCAATATTTCTTCTTCATCTTGCTGTGGTTGAAGTTTTTCTATATCCTCAATAGCTTCTCTTAAAAACAATTCCTGTTTCTGGGCAGTTTCCAGTTCTTGTTTTGCTGTTTTTAAAGTATCAAGTGCTTGTTTATAGGCATTAAATGCTTGTTCTGTGTGCTGTTTTTCCTGTTGTAGGTTTGCATACAAATCCAAAACACTCAAATGTGTTGAGGCATTAAGTAGTTGATGTGAAGCAAATTGTCCATGAATTTCAACTAATCTATCACCAACTGTTTTTAAAAAAGAAATACTAACCGGTTCATCATTGATAAACGCCTTGCTTTTACCTTCCTGTGTCACAGTTCTTCTTAATACAAGTTCTTCAGAAATATCAAAAGAAATTCCTTGTTCCTCTAACAATTGAAAAATACCTTTTTCAGCATTAAGTTGAAATGTGGCAGTCACACTTAATTGTTTTTCTCCATGGCGAACCAATCCGGCATCAGCTCGAGCCCCCAACACCAAAGATAAGGAATCCAATAATACAGATTTACCAGCACCAGTTTCTCCGGTAAAAACATTTAAACCAGAGTCAAAATTTAAATCCAATTTGTCAATTAAAACAACGTTTCTGATAGATAAAGATACCAGCATCTACTTTCCTTTTTCTTCTTTTAAGGTCTTTTCTTGTTGTTTTTTTATTAATTTAAGCGCTTTTTGTGTCCAAGATTCATCAGCATAATATTGTTTCAATACCAATCCCAGTTGTTCAGCTTGGTGTTTCATACCCAAAGACTGATAACAAACGATTAACCGATACAATGCTTCAGGCGTTTGATTTGTTCTAGGATGCTCCATTAAAACATTTTGAAAACGGTTCATTGCTGGAATATATTCATGTCTTTTTAAATAATAACGACCAACAGTCATTTCTTTCCCCGCTAAATGAGCTTCAATTTCTTGTAGCTTTATATTAATGTCAGCCGTATAAATAGAATTTGGATAACGGGATAGTATTTCCTGAAATGTTGTCAATGCGTTTTCCGTCATTTTTTGTTCACGAGATACATCAGACATTTGTTCATAATAACACAATCCTTTTAAGTAATAAGCATAAACAATGTTTCTATTCCCCGGATGAAGTTGAATAAATCTATCCAAAGTTAAAATTGCATCATCATACTGATTAGCACTATAATAAGCATATGCCGCCATTATCTGTGCACGAGGAGCCCAAATGGAGTATGGATATTGCCGATCAATTTCATCAAAATAACGAGCTGATTGTTCATATTCTTTTTCTTTAAAATAATTATATCCCTGCATATAAAGCTCTTCAACGGGTTGTTCTGAAATAGTATCTTCCGAAGCAGCACAAGCAGATAATAAAACAGTTAAAAAACTCAAAACAAAAAACTTTTTAATTTTTATTTTCATTAAAACCTCATTTCACAATATTTTTTTGTTATCCTATCAAAAAACGAATTTTTATTCAAGTAATATTTATATAATTCCCATTCCGTTAAAAGAAAAGCATTTCGGCTCAAAACAGGTTTTCTGTTGACTTTTGATTTTTGAAAAATTAAAATAACAACATCATTCATTTTTATTTAAGGGGAGGACAAATGACAAAACAAACAATACCGACAACAAATACAAAAGTAATTGATTGGGTAAATGAAATTGCTGATTTAACACAGCCGGATGCTGTTTGTTGGTGTGATGGCAGCGAAAAAGAAATTCAGGCAATCAACAACTTATTGATTGAAAATGGAACATTTATCGCACTTAATCCGGAAAAAAGACCAAACAGTTTTTTGGCACGTTCCAATCCAAAAGATGTTGCCCGTGTTGAAGCCCGAACATTTATTTGTTGTGAAAAAGAAATAGATGCCGGACCGACAAACAATTGGGCTGATCCTAAAAAAATGAAAAAAACATTAAATGGTTTATTAAAAGGATGTATGAAAGGACGGACAATGTATGTCATTCCGTTCTCTATGGGACCGTTAGGATCTGATATTGCTCAAATTGGTATTGAAATTACCGATTCCCCCTATGTCGTTGCCAACATGCGTATTATGACTCGTATGGGCAAAAAAGTTTGGGGTGTGTTAAAAGACGGTGATTTTGTTAAATGCTTACATTCTGTCGGTTCACCTCTTAAAAAGGGACAAGAAGATGTGCCTTGGCCGTGTAATCCTGAAAACACTTACATTACACACTTTCCGGAAACAAGAGAAATTATTTCATTTGGCAGCGGATATGGGGGAAATGCATTATTGGGCAAAAAATGTCTTGCTTTACGCATTGCCAGTTCTATGGCAAAGGATGAAGGTTGGCTTGCCGAACATATGCTTATTGTTGGACTAGAAAACAAAAAACTGAAAATTAAATCTTATGTGACAGCCGCATTTCCAAGTGCTTGTGGCAAAACAAACATGGCAATGCTGATACCACCCAAAGAAATGGGGGATTGGAAAGTTTCAACAATCGGGGATGACATTGCTTGGATTAAACCCAAAGCAGATGGCAAATTATACGCAATTAACCCAGAAGCCGGCTTTTTTGGTGTTGCACCGGGGACTTCGGAAAAAACAAACAAAAATGCCATCGAATCCTGTCGGGCAAATACCATTTTTACAAATGTTGCTTTAACAGACGATGGAGATGTTTGGTGGGAAGGTTTGACGGATGAAAAACCGGCACATTTAATCGATTGGCAAGGAAACGACTGGACACCGGAAAGTGAAACACCAGCAGCGCATCCCAACTCTCGATTTACGGCTCCGGCGGGACAATGTCCGATTATTGATAAAAATTGGGAAAATCCGGCAGGTGTTCCGATTGATGCGTTTATTGTTGGTGGTCGTTTGGCAACAAACACACCTCTAGTTTATCAGTCTTTCAATTGGCAACATGGTGTTTATTTGGCAAGCACAATGGGTTCCGAAAAAACAGCGGCTGCCGAAGGAACAATGGGTGAAATCCGTCGGGATCCCATGGCAATGTTACCATTCTGTGGTTATAATATGGGTGATTATTGGAATCATTGGTTAAAATTGGGAGCATCACTTAAACACAAACCACTTGTTTTCCGTGTAAATTGGTTTAGAAAAGATTCGGACGGGCACTTTATGTGGCCTGGATTTGGAGATAATATGCGTGTACTTGAATGGATTGTAAAACGCACGCAAGGAAAAGCAAATGCAACAGAAACCGTATTTGGTTATTCTCCATCATATAATGATTTAACCTGGACCGGATTATCTATGTCCGAAGAAGAATTTAATGCTTTAATGCATATTGATACTTCTTTGGCATTGAAAGACGTAGAAGCACAAGCCGTTCATTTTGAACCATTCCGAAAGCAAAAAACGTTACCGGTTGAGTTTGATGCCGAATTGATTTTGTTAAAATCCCGTTTAGAAAAAACAGAATAAAATTAATTATTTTATATTAAAAAGGATTCGGAATTCCGAATCCTTTTTTTGATATATTTCGTATGGTAAAAACTAATTTAACACACAATATAAACCATCAATATGACGATTAACACAGGCTGAACACCGATCTTTATCTCCATTAACATTTATCGGAGACGAAATATTACATTCATAACATTGATTATCTGAACCTAATAATTTTTTATCGCCTGTACAACTAATGCGAATACAATCATTTCCATTTAATTTTCGATTAGAACATACATTTTGACATTTATATTCAGAACCAATTGAATATTGTGCTACAGTATCTGGTGTATTACATGAATAACAGGTATTACGTCCTTGATAATGCAAGAGAGGCATATCGGCATATTTTGTACCAGCAACACCACAGATAGAACACCAATATCCGCCATCAAACCGAGGTGTTGTAAAACGATCTGAACATTTGTTACAATCAGATGTATTCTTTACAACAAAATTAACTTCCTCATCACAGGAATGACATGCTCCAAAGTAATCTAATAGTGGTTTATCTGTCGGACATTCTTTTAATTGACAATATTCAACATTATATTGAGTCATAACGGCTTGTCTATTTGTACAAACAGTTGAACATGAACCTCCAGATACAGCACTAGTTCGTACTTTTCCTGTATAATTACAGTCATAACATTTATCATCCTCTTCAGCTTTAAGTGGTTTTTCTTTTGGACATCCCGGTAAACAATTATCGCCATTTACTAGTCGTTGAGGACATACTTTTTTACACCTATATTCAGAACCAATTGAATATTGACCCACAGTATCCGAGGTGTCACATGCATAGCAGGTATTACGTCCTTGATAATGCAAGAGAGGCATATCAGCATATTTTGTACCAGCAACACCACAGATAGAACACCAATATCCGCCATCAAACCGAGGTGTTGCAAAACGACCAGAGCATTGATTGCAATCAGCACTATTCATCACAACAAAATTTATTTCCTCATTACAAGCATGACATTTACCAAAAATATCTAATAACGGTTTATTTTCGTTTTCTGTTCCCTTTACCCCACACGGTAATGCACAGTATTTAGCCCCATAACCGGCAATTCGTAAAACCCGATTAGGACAAGCGTAACAGCTATCTGGGTTGTCATCCACACGAACAGCACTTGCTTCATCACACGTATAACAATTACCATCTTTATCTCTTAAAGGTTTTTCAGTTGGACAACAATTTAAATTTTCATCACAACATTCGCCGTCTGAAACCTGATTGACACAACATAAACCATTAGCTGTATTTGCCGGATTACAACAAATAAAATGTTTGGGATCCGAATAATTAAGAACACACGTCTCTTCATTTTCACAATAAGATTTACATAATCCATCTGAACAAGTGCCACACTTACAATCATTATCATGACGACATCTGTCAATTTCATGTCGGGAATCTTCCGGAATTTCTTCTTTACCTCGCATATCTTTATAAAATTCATATGCTAATTCTACTTTTTCTGCTGAATTACAAATATCCGGTGTTGCTTCATATTCTTCTATCCCCACAAAAATAGAATAAGGCGATTGCCATTGGCTTTGTAATAACAATTTACAAATGTCACTCGGCACTTCGGAAAGAAATATTTCAAAATATTCTTCATATTGAGGGCTCATACGAGCCATAATCGGATAACCCATACGGGTGGTATTCCCCAATTCCATTTCAATTTCTCCGGCATAATTTGCTTCAATCAGTTTATCCATCTGATAGGCAATATCATTTGCCCGAATAGCTAATTCATTAATGGTTTCATTAGCAATATATTTATTCATGGCAAATTTATACCCCAGTATACCGCCAACACTTAATACCCCAATAACGGCAAGCACGCCCAACATTTCAACCATACTACGTCCGATTTCATTGAATTTGATTTTCATATTTTTCTCCTTTTATAACCTTATATTCATAAAATGAGTGTAATAAAAGGGACCTTTTTTTCCCGCTTCAAATTTGATAAATCGGAATTTTTGAAAAATAAAAGATTATTGTTTTAGTTTAATTATTTAATTAAAATTTAAAAAAATATAAAAAAGTGAAAAAAAGTGTTGCAATGATACGTCCCTTTTTTTATGGATAATATAAATTTCTCAGATACAATTTATCAGTATTTGGGGATAACTTATATTTTTTGTTTTTCTATTGGTCGAACAGATATGTGTAAAATTTAATGTACTACAAATCTTTGTTACATAGATACAACAAATATGCTTCTTACATTAATAAAGACATTTTTATAGGTATTTTCGTTTTTTGGACAATTTTAAC
>JAFZGR010000015.1 GCA_017555325.1 Alphaproteobacteria bacterium
ATACCCATTATTACAAGCACAATGTAAATCTGAAAAATCTGAATTAATTAAATATTTTTCTCCTTGATTATTACAATAGTGTGTTTCGCATTTTTTTCCGTAATAATCACCGGAACAAGAACATTCACATGATTGGGTATTACTATTATATATACCTTTACCATTTTGACCACAATCTAGTGACAAACAGTCTTTTTCACAATTAACACCATAATATCCTTCCGAGCAAGAACATTCACAAGATTGCGTTTCGCTGTTATATTGTGCATATCCATGATTGCTACATGAAATCTCGGAAGAACATTTTTTTTCACAATTAGTGCCAAAAAATCCGGAATAACAATCACATTCGCATGATTGGGTTGTTTTATTATAACGGAATGATCCGGAAGTACTGCCATTATATTTACAACTAATTTGAGTAGAACAATTTAAACAGTTCTCCGCATAATAAGCATTTCCGTATTTATTACAAAGACATTGGCATTTTCCTTCTTGATATATTGGCTCACCACCATTATCACACGTATTATCACACTTTTTCTCACAATTATCTCCATAATATCCATATTCACATTGACAAACAACACTATCATTAATATAAACCGGATATCCGGACCATTGATAATTATTAAATTTAATACCACAATTTTTTTCGGGTTCTTGAATCTCACAATCAATTCCTGAAAATCCATCTATACAATGGCAATAACCATAATTCATCATAATCCCTTTTCCACTACACACATCAGATTTATCCGTAAATTCACAATTTCTACCATAATATCCGGCTTTGCAATCACATCCACTTCCATAAAATTGGTAAGAACCATTATACCATCTTTCATATTGACCACGTCCATTACAGACCAAACCATCATCTCTACTTAATTCACAATTTGTTCCATAATAACCATCCTGACAATTATGACAAACACATATTCCTTCATCTACTGATGCATATCCATGACCATTACAAAAATCGGCACTAGTACATTGGTCGTAATTGTCTAAATTATAACAACGCCCTTTTGAATCTTGTTGACGATAGCCTTTGGACACATCACAATGTTGACATTTATTACCGATATACCCATTATCACAAACGCATCTTGAACCATCCCAATGTCCATACAATCCGCAACTTTTATCCTGTTCTTCGTCATCTTCTTCATCTGAATCAACATATTCCGTTAAAGTACCAGTTAAACCATTATCAATGTAATAAATCAATTCTCCGCAACTTTCTGCCGTCACTATTTCTGCTTTAATTTCATATGGTAACGCCCAACCCGTTTTTTGTAATTGCTCACATTCCGGATTCGGCACATTAAATAACGCTATTTCAAAATGATTATCAAAGCCGAGTACTTCATACTCATATCCCATACGAGTGACGGCATTTTCTTCACTAAGTAATTCTCCTTCACTTGGCAATGTTTGTTCCTCTGCCATCTGTTGCATTTGAACCCCGTATGTATTTGCCATAATATTCAGCTCATTGATGGTTTCATTGACCCGATATTTCATCATACCATACTTATAACCCATGATACCACCAACACTTAATACACCAATAACAGCCAATACGCCCAGTATTTCTACCATACTACGACCACATTCATTCAGTTTGATTCGCATAATCTGCTCCTTTTATAAAATCATACTAATAATATGAGTGTAATAAAAGGGACGTATCATTGCAACAATTTTTTACACTTTTTGAGATTTTTTTTGATTTAATTAAATAATTAAACTAAAACAACAATCTTTTATTTTCTTACAAATCCGATTTTTCCGATTCAAAGCGGGAAAAAAAGGTCCCTTTTTTTTACAGACAAGGAAAAACCTCCTTTGTTAAAAACAAAAGAGGTTCAAAAAATTATTTATTAAAAATTATAAATTTTCCTGAATTTTTTGAAGGGCGTTCTGCATTTTAGAAACATCCGAACCGCCGGCCTGTGCCATATCCGAACGACCACCCCCACCTTTACCACCAACAATTTCAGCAGCCAATCGAACTAAATCAACGGCATTATATTTATTTGTCATATCCGATGTCACACCAATAACAATCGATACTTTTTCTTCAAATGAAGCAATTAAAGCAATTACACCGCTACCGATTTTCTTTTTAAACTCATCAACCAGCGGTTTTAATTCCTTCGCCGGCGTATCAGGTAAAATCTTTCCGATAAAAGGAACACCATTTACAGTCATTACATCTTGTCCCATTTGACTTCCAGAAGCCCCGCCCATAGCAACCTTACGACGCAAATCAACAACTTCTTTTTCCAAATGTTTTTTATCCTCTTGCAAGGCTGTCACTTTAGCAAGCATGTCATCTGTACCCGTTGATTTCAATAAAGACATAATCGTTTCAATAATATTATTTTGACGTTGCATTAATGCAAGAGCACTTTTTCCGACAACAGCTTCAATCCGTCGTACACCGGCAGAAATACCTGATTCCGAAATCAATCTAAATAAACCGATATCCCCTGTTGCACGAGCATGGGTTCCCCCACACAATTCACAAGAATGCCGATTATTGGCTGTTCCCATAGAAACAACACGAACAGTTTCGCCGTATTTTTCATCAAATAACGCCATAGCACCTTGTTCAACAGCCGCTTCCGGTGTCATCAATTCCGTAATAACCGGCACATTAGATAAAATCATATCATTAACTAATTGTTCTACTGCAATAATCTGCTCTGTTGTCATTGCTTTCGGATAAGTAAAATCAAATCTAAATCCGTCAGACATTACTAATGACCCTTTTTGATGCACATGATTTCCTAATACTTTTTGAAGTGCAGCTTGTAAGAGATGAGTTGCAGAATGGTGTGCCCGAATACTAAATCGCCGTTTTGAATCAATAGCAAACAATCCCGTATCGCCAACACAAACTGTTCCCTCTTCAATTTTACAGATATGAACAATTAAAGCAGAATCAGCTTTTCGGACCGTATCCGTCACTGTCAGCAATGCTGTTGCGGTTTTAATTGTACCAGTATCCCCAATTTGTCCCCCCATTTCCCCATAGAATGGTGTTTGATTGGCAACAACAGAAACCATCATTCCTTTACCAACAACTTTTACTTCCTCTCCATTTTGAACCAGCGCAATGATTTGTGCCTCTGCTTCATCCGAATCATATCCTAAAAATTCAGTAGAACCTGTTTTATCGGCAATTTGAAAATAGATTTTTTCATCAGCACTATCCCCTGAACCGGTCCAAGATTTACGTGCCTCCGCTCGTTGTTTTTCCATTGCTTGGTTAAATCCATCGGTATCAACTGCAATTCCTTTGGAACGCAAAGCATCTTGCGTTAAATCCAAGGGGAACCCATACGTATCATACAATTTGAAAGCAACATCACCAGATAGAGAATCACCGTTATTTAATGCAGCAGTTTCGTCTGCCAATAATTTTAATCCTTTATCTAATGTCTGCTTAAATTTTTCCTCTTCCATTTTAAGTGCTTCAACAATCAATTGTTGATTTTTAATTAACTCCGGATAGGCCTCACCCATTGTGTTAAGTAAATTCGGAACCAATTGATACATTAACGGTTCTTTACATCCGATTAAATGAGCATGACGCATAGCCCGACGCATAATCCTACGTAAAACATAACCCCGCCCTTCATTGGAAGGCATAACCCCATCAGCCAGCAAAAATGATGTTGATCGCAAATGGTCGGCAATAACCCGCAAAGATGTTTTGCTTTCACCATACGGATCCACATGCGCCAATTCTGCTGCATTTTCAATTAAAGAAGTAAAAATATCAATACCATAATTATCATTTGTTCCATGCAAAATAGCACTGACACGTTCTAACCCTGAACCAGTATCAATACATTTTTTAGGAATACTAATTCTTTCTCCAGAAGGTAAGTCTTCATATTGATCAAAAACCAAATTCCAAATTTCAATAAATCTATCACCATCTTCTTCTGGCGTTCCCGGACGACCACCCCAATACTGTTCCCCGTGATCATAAAAAATTTCAGAACACGGTCCGCATGGTCCGGTATCCCCCATTTGCCAAAAATTATCTTTTGTTGCAATCCGAATAATATCACTATCTGCAAAACCGGCAATTTTTTTCCATAAATCAAACGCTTCATCATCTGTGTGATAAACTGTCACCAAAAGTTTTGACTTATCCAAACCAATTTCTTTTGTTAATAATTCCCAAGCATAATAAATAGCCTTTTCCTTAAAATAATCTCCAAAAGAAAAATTACCAAGCATTTCAAAAAATGTGTGATGCCGTTTTGTATAACCAACATTATCCAAATCATTATGCTTCCCCCCTGCTCGTACAGATTTCTGAACAGTAGCCGCCTTTAAAAAGGGGGCTTTTTCGGCTCCTGTAAAATAATTTTTAAACTGCACCATACCGGAATTGGTAAACATCAATGTCGGATCATTTTTAGGAACCAATGAACTAGCCGGTACAATAACATGATCTTGTTTTTGAAAATAA
>JAFZGR010000140.1 GCA_017555325.1 Alphaproteobacteria bacterium
AATAAAATGGACGTATCATTGCAACAATTTTTTACACTTTTTTGCTTTTTTTTGAATTTTAGATAACACATTCAACTAAAACAACAATCTTTCATTTTCTTAAAAATTCGATTTTTGCGATTCGAAGCGGGAAAAAAAGGTCCCTTTTATTACACTTATTATTATAAACGTGACTTTTATATTGTGAGGAGAAGAAAATGAAAAACAAAGTTAACGAATTTGGTCGTTCAATGGTTGAAATATTAGGTGTATTGGCAGTTATTAGTGTGTTAAGTGTTGGTGGTATTATGGGGTATCGTTTTGCTATGGATAAATATAGAGCAAATGATATTGTTAATGAAGTTAATATGCGTAATCGGGATACATGGCACCAATACCAAAATAAAGATTTGCCGGATGTTGAAAAGTTAGATGAGTGGAGTTCTTTTACGCAAACGGGCTTTCCGATAGGAGTTTATCCGCGTTCCAATGTTTTATTTGATGTGCAGGTTGATGAGGTGCCACCTCGTGTTTGCTTGCAGGTTCTTAATATGAATTTGGACGGACCACTGTTTATTTGGGTTCCAAACGGAGAAACAAGACAAATATATACCGGAACAAATCCGGAAATTTGTCGTAATGGCAGTGCAGATGCGGTTAGTATTGTCTATACGACATCACTTGAAACCTATGGTCAAGAAGAAGGAATACGGGGGGATTTAAAAGATGATAGAGATATGCCGATAAAATATTGTTTAAGTGATTCTGATTGTAGTGCTTGTGAAATTTGTGGAAGCGGTTATACCTGTGAATCATCTTGTCCGGATTCAAAACCGATTTGTCATTCGGAAAAAGAAATGTGTGTAGAATGTGAATTAAATATAGATTGCCCGACAAAGGGAAGTGTTTGTTCTGAATTGGGAAATGAGTGTGTTGTTCCACCGGCATTATGTAAAGCAGGTGAAGAATATCGTTCTTTAAATGGAGCATGTATTCCATGTTCAGATATTAATGTTGTAAAAATTAGTGAAGATGCTTTTGAATTGTCTGATTTGCAGATTAAGGATGACACAACAGGTGTTGAACAATGTCAAGCCTGTACAACTAAACAACATATGGTTGCTCATGATCCTTTAACAAATACGTCTTATTGTTCTGTTTCTTGTGTGAAGGGTGTGAATTATGAGTCGGCAACGGAAGGCTGTATTCCATGTAGAAATCCGGATGGGACACCTAATGGAACAGAGCATGTAATTCCTAAAAATAATAAGGCATTGGAATTATGTAAGGCGTGCGGTTTGGATTGGACAAAATATTATTATGAGTGGACATGTGGTAAAACGATACAGTGTGAGGAAGGAGAATTTTTGTCTTCTGCTATGAATTTGGAACGATTTAAATGTAAAAGTTGTACACTTAATTCAAATCAAATGCTTTGGGGGTGGAATAATCCGTTTTCTAGTAAATATACAGGTCAAGATTTGCAAAATATGTGTGAGAATTGTCCGGAATATACAAATGGAACTTGGAGTAAACGGCAGATTAACGGTTCGCATTGTGCTCCGGTATGTCAACAGCCGTCAGATGAACAAGCTTCTATTGCTGCTTGCAAAGCAAATCCGAAAGATACAGAAAATTGTAAACGACAATTTCAAGGTTCTAATTGGCAATGTTATTCTTGTTCCACAACCAGTAGTGTTTCCGTCGGTTCAGACGCTAATTTAAAAACTATGTGTGAAAATTGTGGCAGAAGTGTTTTAAATGGTTATTGTGTTATTGAAGAAACGTGTACATTGGGACAATTTAAAGGGGTTAATGGTAAATGTTACAGTTGTACATTTTCGGATTATAATTCTGCTGTATCCATACTTGATGAAACATCTTCCGGTTGTCAGGCAAATTGTAAAAAGAAAAACGGACAATACAGTACCGATTCGGATGCAGTAGCGACCCGTTGGGTTTATACCAATTCAAGTGGTACCAAATATTGTCATCAAGTTTGTCCGGATGGAAAATGGCAGAATCAAAACGGAATATGCATGGAGTGTTCCCAAGACTTTGGATGGACATCTTATTTATATAGTGGTTCTTTAGGTTCAGAACATTGTGAAAAGGCGTGTTCCTCTGGCACATATAAGCGTGAAACTGTTGATGGTAAGTGTGTGTTTAGCGTTTGTCCACCGGCATCAGACGGAACAAAACGTTTTAGAAGTAAAAATTATGGAGAGTGTTTGTCTTGTAATACAACGGCTTATAAAGGAAGTGTAGATGGAGACGGTGTTTCGGCAGATCAATGTGCTGTTTGCAATAATCGGGTACATAATGGTTCTGGTTACTGCATTCTCATTGATCCTGGTGTTAGTGGAGTCTGTAATAGTAAAAACCTTACATTACCGTCGAATATGCCGTCAGACTTAAAAGATGAAGTGCAGAAGTACATTGATGGTAATTATGATGGGCAAATGTTTAGGGATAACACTGGTGTTTGTCATGAATGTACAACATCATCAGCGGTGTCTGCATCAGTAGAACAATGTAATATGTGTTTAGGGTCACGGACACATAGCGGGGGTATATGTTCATTAGGAGGATGTCAATCTGATGAATTTATGAATGCAGCTACAAATTGCCAAAAATGTTCACCAGCAACAGCACCGAGTAATTATATTTCAGCTACGTATTTGTTGGATGATAAAAATACATCTTCTTGTACACAATGTGAGGATAAGCAAATTATGACATTGGGTTCTTCCGGTAAAAAATATTGTGTTCCGAATGATTGTATTCAAACGGCAGATTGGCAATCGGGTGTAAATGGATCTTGTCAGGCCTGTAATGCAGATAATAATGCACGAGAAATAGGCATAGAACCAATTTATCAATCTTTGTGTCGCTCATGTGGCAGAATTGCATATAGCAAAACAACAACTGATGATAAAACAGTTTGGTACTGTTCTCAAATGCCGAAAGAAAATTATTTTATAAATAGTGCAGGAAAATTAACGGCTTGCACGGCAAATGATACAGAACTGCCAAATTCACAGGATGCAGAAAATTTGTGTCGTTCTTGTGGTAATGTGAGCCGAAATGTTGTTGTTCACGAAGATGGAACAATCTGGTGTGTGAAAATTTAATCAAAATAGGGAGAGACATTGTTTTTAATATTATAATGTCTCCCCCATACTTGCTTTGGTTATATATTAGATTTATCTGATGCAAAAATAATAAATCTATAAAAAAAGATATTGACTTTTTCAAAAAAGATAAGTAAAATATAAAAAGTTTCTGTCAAATGGAGAGTTGGCAGAGTGGTAATGCAGCGGATTGCTAATCCGTCATCGTGAAAGCGATGCATAGGTTCGATTCCTATACTCTCCGCCATTTATCCCATAAGATATCTCTTATGGGATAAATTTTTTGAGTGTTTTATTGTTTGATTTCAGGATTGATTGTTGCCAGTGAAAAACGAGCATGGTTGTTAAAAGCATCTTTTTTACCACTTTCAATCCAGGTGGTTAAATTGTCAATTAAAAATTCAATATTTGATGAAACAACTTTTTTGAGTTTTGTTTGATTTTTGTTTGTTTCCGTGTGATTTAAGTTTTTAATTAAAAAAGTTGTTTCTTTGATAATGTTTAAAATGGCTGAAATTTGTTGTTCCGTTAATATTTCAAAAGATGTTTGTTTATGAATAATTGTCATCAGATTTGTTTTGATTTCTGTTAGGTGTAACGTATTTATTTTATCAATGGTTAGTTTGTGATAAATTTCTTCATTATCTAATTCTAAAAAGTCATCTAATTGTATTGGAGTCGTTGGTGGAGATGTGTTAATCAACGTACAAATAAAATTTATCAGTTCGGTTAATTGATGATTGATTTCAAAAGTAACACTTTCAAACAGTGAATTGTGTAGATTACGGGAGGTTAATTTGTTAATAATATCGTAAAATATAAAAACCGTTGGAATGCTGACTAATCCCGAAGCAATGTTAATCATTAAATTATTTAAACCGGAATCTGTAATAAGTTTTTCGGTTAAAATGTACATTAAAATACCTGTAAAAAAGGCAACAACATAAGGCAGTATTTTAATAAATAATTTTTTCATAAAAATTAAATGTGAGTGTTTTTTTATTTTTTCAATCAATACAGAAGATATATATTAAAAGTGGAATTATTTAATTTTTATCGAATCAAGATATTGAGAATAGGTTGTTATCGGGGAAAACTCTTTCTGCTTGATTTTTTAATGTTTTTCATATATAATCTTTCCTTATTTAGCAAAAGGATTTTATATGACTGATTTATCTCATATTCGTAATTTTTCTATTGTTGCTCATATTGATCATGGAAAATCAACGTTGGCAGATCGTTTAATTCAAAAATGCGGGGCTGTGTCCGATCGTGAAATGAAAGAACAGCTGTTAGACAATATGGATATTGAACGTGAAAGAGGAATTACAATAAAAGCACAAACCGTTCGGTTGAATTATACGGCTAAAAACGGACAATCTTATATTTTAAATTTAATTGATACGCCGGGACATGTGGATTTTGGATACGAAGTTAGTCGTTCTTTGGCGGCCTGTGAAGGTTCATTATTGGTTGTGGATGCCTCACAAGGAGTTGAAGCTCAAACTTTGGCTAATGTCTATAAAGCATTAGATGCGAATCATGAAATTGTTCCTGTCATTAATAAAATTGATTTGCCAGCTGCGGAACCGGATAGAGTAAAAGCTCAAATCGAGGATGTTATTGGTATTGATGCAACGAAAGCGCCGTTGATTTCGGCAAAAACAGGTTTAGGAATAGATGATGTATTGGAAACCATTGTTCATAAATTGCCGGCTCCGATTGGGGATGAAAATGCCCCTCTAAAAGCAATGCTTGTTGATTCATGGTATGATCCGTATTTGGGAATTATTGTTTTAGTACGGGTTGTTGACGGGGTTATGAAAAAGGGAATGAATATACAAATGATGGCTACAAAGGCTTCTTATAAAATAGAGCGTTTGGGCTATTTTGCTCCTAAAATGACAGATACAGATTCATTAAAAACAGGGGAGTTAGGTTTTATTATTTGTGGTATTAAGTCTATTGGAGAAACACGGGTCGGAGATACAATTACCGATGAGAAAAATCCGACAAAAGAAGCTTTGCCAGGGTTTAAACCCAGTTTATCCGTTGTTTTTTGTTCATTGTTTCCTGTTGATATGAGTGATTATGAAAATTTAAAAGAATCATTGGGAAAATTACAGTTAAATGATGCGGCATTTCAATTTACACCGGATAAGTCAATGGCTCTTGGTCAAGGATTTAGATGTGGCTTTTTAGGTCTGTTGCACATGGAAATTATCCAAGAACGGTTATCCCGTGAATTTAATTTGGAATTAATTACAACCGCCCCTTCCGTGGCATATCAGGTTCATTTAACAAACGGGGATATGATAACGATGCATAATCCGGCAGATATGCCTGATCCAAGTAGTATTCAATATATTGAAGAACCATGGGTAAAAGCAACAATTATGACTCCGGATGAATATTTAGGGGGTATTTTACAGCTATGCTCAGAAAGGCGAGGTGTGCAGAAGGATTTAACGTATGTTGGTAATCGAGCAATGGCTGTTTATCATTTGCCTCTTAATGAAATTATTTTCGATTTTTACGATCGGTTGAAATCGATTTCACGAGGATATGCAAGTTTTGATTATGAAGTATCCGATTATGAACGCAGTGATTTGGTTCGGGTAAATATTTTGGTCAATGGGGAGCAGGTTGATGCGTTAGCATTTTTAGCACATCGATCACAATCTGAACGGCGGGGACGTCAAATTTGCGAACGTTTAAAAACACTCATTCCCAGACATCAGTTTAAAATTCCGATTCAAGCCAGTATTGGAGGAAAAATTATTGCTCGGGAAGATATTTCTGCTTTCCGAAAAGACGTGACGGCAAAATGTTATGGCGGAGATATTACCCGTAAACGTAAATTGTTGGAAAAACAAAAAGAAGGTAAAAAGAAAATGCGTCAATTCGGAAATGTTGAAATTCCGCAAAGTGCATTTATCAATGCCTTAAAAATCGGGGATGAATAAAAACGAATTGTTCTGACTAACTCTTGTAAATTGTTTTTATCAACATAAATATTGTTATTATGCAAAAAGAAAAAATGTTCTTGGCACAATTAACCGTGCCAATGAAAAGAATACATTTGGGAATTCGCGATAATGCCGTACCTTTTGTACATTGGA
>JAFZGR010000141.1 GCA_017555325.1 Alphaproteobacteria bacterium
ACAATATACAAAATCAATCAATTACTTTAACAACAAGACAAAATCAATTGTTCAATTAGCCCATATATTACTTAATCAATATAACGGGGAAGTACCGACAGATTTTGATACATTAATTACTTTACCGGGTATCGGACGAAAAACGGCAAACGTATTTTTAAACATTTTATTACATGCCCCCTCTATCGGTGTTGATACACATGTTTTTCGATTGTGTCATCGACTAACTATCTGCACCGGCAAAACCCCGCAGGAAATTGAACACAAATTAAATAAGCTAGTTCCCAATTCTTATAAGGCAGATGTCGGATTAGCCTTGGTTTTACATGGTCGTTATACCTGTACAGCTCGCAAACCATATTGTCACAAATGCCCGATATATGATGTTTGTACATCAATGGAAAAAAATAATGCATTAAGTAACATAGAAAAACCGGCAAATAAAACAGTGTCAAAAAAAAACAAACAAGTTAAAACAACTACCGCAATAAAGACGAAAAAAGGAGAATAAACATGTTTACCCTAAAATTTATCCGCTTTCTGTCTTTAACTTTGTTAATCTGTTTATTTTTTTATAGTGGGATTTCCACTGCCCAACAAAATAAAATGTATCCGATAAAAGGCGTCGGTCAAGCTTTTCAACAGGCGAAACAAATGCCAAGTGCTTCTTTATTAGATATAAAAAACAGAGGCAAAAAACAACAAACCCACTCTGGATCTCCATTTGTCTATATCGGTAAAACAATTGGTGCTCCTGAGGAAGAAAAAGCTTCAGGCTGGATGGATGAAGAAAAAAAACGTCTATTTGGCACAACACAAATTACTAAAACGGAATTATTACCCAATGGCGGTCAAATTGCCAATTTATCCCCTCAAAAACCGAATTTCAGAATTGCAAACACACCGTTATTTAAAGAAATTACATATAAAACCCCGTTTGGAAATACGCAAACAAGTCAATTTGTTCCACACACAACAGATTTTGTGAGCATTATTCGAGTTTTAGATAGAGAAACACTATTAATTGAAGAACATATTTATTTTATTGAAACAAAAAATGTACCATTTGTCCGTTCTATATTGTTAAACAAACCGATAAACACTTCAAAAATAGCTCATCCGTTTGAATTATTGGAAGTCAAGGTTGACGGCAAAACAATTCAACCGATTATTTCCCGTCAAAACAGTAAAGAAATTATTCTGACGAATAAAGATTACCTGCCTGCTGGATTTCACACTATTTACTTACGTTATTTAACAAAAGGAAGTGTCTTAGTAAAAGACGGAAAAGGTTACATTATGCATGACATGACCGGCGGTCGCTGGAATTTACCGATTAATCGCTTTGTTGCCTATTTAACATTTCCCAAACAAACGGTTTTATTTGAAAAAGATATTTTATTCGGACAAAATAAACTCTCCATTCAAGATTCAACCCAAATAACAACGGATAAACAAGGCAATTCACTCTTTATTTTAAATAATTTATTACCCGCCTATGCATCCGCGTCAATTTATGCGTCTTTTCATCCGGCTGCATTTCATCAAACACAATTTGAAGATATATTGAAAAATCATCTCCCCTTGTTTGGTATTTTGTTTTCAATCAGTTCTGTTCTTATCTTTTTACTGTTATCCGCAGGATATATTTTACTCATCCGAAAACACAAAAAAAACACACAACGTTTTATATATAAATATCATCCATTGACATTGGACCGTTTATACCGTGTTGTGCCAAACACTGCTCTTTTGACAGATTTGGATGGATTTTCCAGTCAATTTAAACAAAAAAAGCCATTAGAATGCAAATTATACAAAACCCGTTTTTATAACCGTTTCGGATTTAAATATATTTGTTCGCTTATGCGATATTTACGATTATCCGGCGAATACTGGATAACGGATATTTTACTGTTAATCGGCTGTTTTTGTTTTATTCAACAACATGACATTGATTTAACCATTACTCAATACATCTTGATTATCTCAACAACGATTATTCTAACAATCTTATTTTTCCGATACATCGGACGCCGAGAAATTTTAAGGGAAACAGTTCGTTTCCGTCAAAAATTACTCAATGATACAATTTTTTATGGTTTATCGGAACAATCCGTTTATAATTTATATTTAAAAAATTATTCGTACGCTCGTGTTTTAAACTTTTCCGAACAATGGAGGAAAAACGCAGAACAACACTGTCCATCTTTAAATAAACAGGATTAAACGAAAGAATAAAACAAAAAAAGGGAGACCCCAAATGAAAAAACAAACGATTTTATCTGTAACTCAGGCTTTACTTTTATCAGCATTAAGTATTCCAGCAATAGCACAAACCATTATTCCGTTATCTCAACAAACGAATTTAAACATTGCCATTTACAACCAAAACATTGCCTTGGTTGATGATGTACGCACCGTTTCTTTGACACAAGGAATAAATGATATTTCCTTTGAAGAAATATCTGCCCAACTTATTCCGGAAAGTGCTTTGTTAAAAGGAACGAACATTACAACATTAGAGCAAAACTTTAACTATGATTTAATTACACGGGCATCATTATTGGAAAAATCAATCGGACAAAATGTCATCTTACAAACAACAACAGATTCTGGTGAAAAAATTCAAACACCGGCAAAATTGCTTGCATTTACAGGAGCAAATACAATTAACGCCGATAATCCTGCCACCGTTTTATCCGCATTGAATGAAAACGCATCAACAAATGCCGGCAACAGTGGTGCCGTTTTAGAAATTAACAATCAAATCGTTATTAATCCAGTTGGTACCGTTTTGTTAAATGATATGCCACATGGGTTAATTTCCCGTCCGTCTCTTAATTTACGAATAAATGCCGGTAAAACTGAAGAACAAAAATTACACTTAAATTATTTAACAAACGGACTTTCTTGGCAAGCTAACTACGTTGCATTACTCAATGAGAATGAAGATAAAATGAATTTAAACGGATATATTACATTAAGCAACCAAACAAATTCAACATTTAAAAATGCCGATTTACAGTTAGTTGCAGGTGATGTTAAAACAGCTCCACGCATTCAAACTGTTCGACGGTATAAAGCAATGAATGCCATGGCTATGGACACAATAGAAAGTGCCGGAGCGATGCCAACGGTAGAAGATGTTGCCGATTTTTACGTATATACACTACCCACAAAAACAACGGTCAATGCCCGCCAAACAAAACAAGTTTCTTTATTAACGGGCAATGATATCGGCATTCAAAAAACATACGTTTTCAATTATCTGCGTCCTTCTGAAACACCGATTGAAAATGCAAAAGCAACCATTCATTATCAATTCAACAATACAAAAGATAATCAACTGGGCATTGCCCTACCCGCCGGCATTATTCGGTTTTATAAAAATACAACTGATGGCAAATCTCTGTTTGTCGGTGAAAACAGAATTAATCATACACCCAATACAGCAATGGTAAAAATGCAAATGGGAGATGCTTTTGATGTTTATGCTAATGCAAAACAAACTGAATATCAACGTATCGGCAAACGAGATTATAC
>JAFZGR010000142.1 GCA_017555325.1 Alphaproteobacteria bacterium
CCCAAATGCGGAAAAGAAGATTATGTAAGGAACTGATATGCTTAAATAAAATAGATAAAAATAGGAGAATGTGTATGACAATAGATATTGAGCTGTTTGAGCAAAATATAAAAAAATTGGGTACATTCGGCACAAAAAATATCACAGAAAGAGAAGTGTTAGAGAGAGCATTTCGCATTAAACCGATAACTATTATTCCTGCGGGTCAAGGTGTTGGTTTGATTACTGACGGACCTTATTTTTTGAATGAACAAGCAATTGATTCGCGACTTGACCCTATGGCGTTAAAACAAAAAGCCGGTTCTTATGAAGAAATCGGAATGTTTACCATGCAAACGCCGATTGGTTTTGGTCATTATGGGTGTATTCAACTGACAGTTGCACAAGTTTTGGCTCAAATCCCCGAAGAATATTTAAATAAAGTCAACGCCTTTCAATTTGATAAGCCGTTATATACGGATGAGTGTCGTTTTGTAATGATGGATGAAGAAACACAATTAATAGGTGTTAAATATAATGTCCATTTGTATAAAATAGAATTATCTAAAGAAATTAAAGAGCAAGATGTTATCTATCAAGGGGAAGTTTATCCGGCACCAAGATATATTGACTCACAAAAATCACGAATACAACCGGACCTGTCTCGCGGATCAAGAACTGTATAAAGAAAAGTAGTGTGGGTAAAAAATATATTAGAAGATACAGTTTATATGAGGTGTAGACATAAGGTTTATGAAGAAAAACGGCTCGCTGAACTTAATAGTGTTTGTATTGAGGAGGGGGTAAAAAATATGCGGAACAAAAGTTGGGTAAAAAAAATTTGTATATCCGAAAATTTTTAATATCAGATATTTTTTTCTTGACGCTTGGATTGTAAGAAAGTAAAGTGCTTACATGCAAAAACTCATCAATTTATATTTTATTGTTTTTCGTTATTGGATGACTTTTCCCGAAAAACTTCGTTTTTTATTGGTTGGCGGTTATAATACCGTTGTATCCTATTTGTTATATGTTGGTTATTTGTGGTTGCTCAACGGTAAATTTATTCAAATAGCTTTGTTTTTATCTTTTATAACGTCTTCTGTTAATAGTTATTTTACGCAAAAGTTTTATGTATTTAATACACCTCATGTTTCTTTTGCGGAATATGCTCGATGTGTTACCAGTTGGGCTGTCAGTTATGCCATTAATGCCGGTTTATTATATGTTTTAACAAGGATTTTATTGTTGAATCCCTATATAACGCAAGGTGTTTTGGCTTTGGTGATGGCTGTTTTAAATTATATTTTGTTAAAGTATTTTGCTTTTCGGGCAAAATCAAAAAAAATATAGTTTTTTGTAAATTCAAACAGTATTTTTAATCTGATATTATTTTTTTATAAATATGGCGGATAAGTTGTTCTCGCATAAGAGGCATTTGCCGAATGCCGGCATGTGTTGTAAAAAAGTAAGTTGTTAAAGTAAATCCTTTGTGTATTTCAGATAAGGGTATTTCTTGGGATATGTCTTTTTTCCATAAGAAATAGGGGAGTGGTAATAATTTTTCTTTGTAAGGTTCTCCTTTTTCCCGACTGACAGCTCGCCCACTTTTGGGAGAAATAAAAGCTAAATCGTTTTTGTTTCCGCCACCGGCACAATCGCTAAAATCCAATCCAAACCCGATAGCTCTTAATACATTAACTTCCCATTTTAGATATTTTGCCAAAATAGTTGGTTCATTCATTTGTTGAAAAAGAAGCATTGTTTGTTGATACAGGTCCGGATAACTTTGATGTTCAGGTAATACGCTGTTAAGTAATGTACAAACAGAAGATAAAACAGATAATCGGAGATGGTCATCTAAAAAATCTACCGAGAAAAATTGAATATCATCTAAATAAAATTGTCCGAGTTGTTCCGTTAAGCGAGCTTGCCATCTGCCGGTTATCAAAGAGCCGATATCCGGTGCTTTTTTAGCTTTTATGACACCGCTACATTTTCCGTTTTGTTCTGTAAAAACAGATAAAACATGAGAGCGTTCACCTAGTGAACGGATAGCGAGTAAAATAGCATTTTGTGTTTTAAATTCAGGCATATTAAAACGGTCTGTTCCAATTTTATCTTACAGTGTTTTTTAGATGTTGTAATCTAATCCCCATTCGGCATATCGGGCAGGATCATTTGCCCAGTTTTCTTTAACCCGAACTGTCAAAAACAAATGGACAGGTTGTTCTAATAAATAAGACAATTCTTTACGAGCCGATTCGCCTATTTTTTTTATCATACTGCCGTTTTTACCGACAACAATCGGTTTTAAACTTTCCCGTTCTACAAAAATTGTTTGTTCAATACGAATGCCGGATTCTTTTTCTTCCCAATTAGTTGTTGTGACGGCTACGGTATAAGGAAGTTCCTGTTGTAAATTCATAAACAATTTTTCACGGGTAATTTCAGCAGCAAATAATCGATTGGGTAAATCGGTTATTTGATCGGACGGAAACATCCACATTCCCTTAGAAGCGTGCTGAATCAAATAGTCTTTTAATTCGGCAACGTTTTCTCCTGATTGTGCCGAAATTAAAAATGTTTCTGTAAATAAGCCCCGCATATTCAATTCGGCAATTAAAGGGAGTAATCTGTCTTTGGCAATTAAATCAATTTTGTTTAATACCAAAATAGCCTTTTGTTTATTCTTTTTGAGTGCCGCTAAAATAGATGCAGCTTCACGGGTAATCCCTTTTTGTACGTCTACAACAAATAAACGCATATCGGATTCATCCGATTCGCTCCAAGCTGAGGCAACCATGGCTCGGTCAAACTTACGAGAGGCTTTAAAAATCCCCGGAGTATCAACAAGAACCAGCTGTGTATCATCTTGAACAAGAATGCCCCGAATACGAGACCGAGTTGTTTGTGCTTTGGGTGAAACAATGGAAACTTTTGCACCGGTTAACTGATTAACCAACGTTGATTTACCTGCATTTGGTGCTCCGAGAATAGCGACAAAACTAAAGCGTTGTTGATTAATATCCGGAGTGAGGGTTGTTTCTTCTGTCATTTGGTGTCCTTTGTTTTTGATGATTTATTTTTTTGTAGTATATCTAACAGCTGTTGGGCGGCAGTTTGCATCGCCTCTTTTTTTGAATTGCCAGTTGCAATTGCTTCTCCATAAGATGGAATGCTTGCTTTAATTGTATAAATAGGAGCGTGATCCGGTCCTTCTTTTGAGATGGTCTCGTAAACAGGCGTTGTTTTATGCTTATGTGCCAATTCTTGTAGGGCAGATTTAGAATCTTTAATGCTTTGATGTGGTTGATTTAAGAGCGGTGTCCAAAGTATTTCCACAAATTGACGTGCCTTTTCATAGCCTTTATCCAAATAAATGGCGGCAATAACGGCTTCGCATACATCAGCTAAAATAGAATCATTATTACGGAGTTGATTTTCTTTTGTTTTAATTAATTGGGGCAAACCGATTTGACGGGCAATATCTGCCAATGTTTTTTCACGAACCAGAATAGTAAAACGCATTGCCCAATCGCCTTCGGTTTCTTGTTTAAAATGCCGATAGAGCAGATTGGCAACAAATAATCCTAAAACACGGTCACCTAAAAATTCCAATTTTTCGTAGGGAGCTGTTTTTCCGTGATTGGCTAATGTTAATGCTTTTTGGTAAATCGCTCCGTCTGTAATAAATTCTTCTAATTTAAACGTATCTGACATATTTCACCCTATCGGATAAGTGTAAAGACTCTATTTTTACGGATAAATTCATTCCACCGCCAAAATTCCCAAAAATTCCCGTTTCCGTTTGTTGAATAGAAAATCAGGCGGGCTTTTCCCTCTAATTTATCCATAGAAACAGGTCCGAAATAACGACTATCCAGCGAATCATCCCGATTGTCGCCCATCATAAATACATGACCGGCAGGAACAGTTACTTTGGGTGTATTATCTAATGGGGCATGATCGGTAATTTCCCATATATCATGATAAAAACCGTTTGGAAGTGTTTCCGTATATTGTGTATATGTTTGTTCACCCCGATGTTGCGTTTTCATTTTTTTGTATCCGGCAAATCGGCGTTGAACCGGTTTATCATTAATGTACAATACACCGTTTAACATTTGTACCGTATCCCCCGGTAAGGCAATAACCCGCTTAATGTAATCAATCGGCGTGGCAATTTGCGGATTCATATCCGGAGTCATCCGAAAGATAACAACATCTCCTTGTTTGGGTGTTTTGGGAAATACCCGTTTCCCATCCGGAATAATCGGTAATGAAAACGGAAATGAATAACGGGAATATCCGTAATCATGTTTTGTAATAACCAAATAATCACCGACTAAAAGTGTCGGAAACATAGAGCCGGAAGGAATATTGTATGGTTCAAATACAAAGGAGCGAATTCCCAATGCAATCAAAATAGCAATTAAAATGCCAACAACTTCTCCCAAAAATGATTTTTTTTTCTTGGGTTTATTGAGTTTGTTTTCTTTTTTCATTGAAATATATCCTTTTCTGTGATAATGTCTGACTTAATTTAAACCACTTTATCACAGAAAGAAATATTTGTCCATGTTAAAATTTGAAATTCATCACACGAATCAAAAAGCCCGTCGGGGAACCTTACAGACGGCACACGGGAGTGTTCAAACACCGGCTTTTATGCCTGTTGGCACTGTTGGAACGGTTAAAGCCATGATGCCTGAAAGTGTTCGGGATACTGGTGCTGAAATTATTTTGGGAAATACATATCACTTAATGTTGCGACCGACGGCAGAACGGGTAGCTTCTTTTGGTGGGTTGCATAAATTTATGAATTGGCCCGGTCCGATTTTAACGGATTCCGGTGGATTTCAGGTGATGAGTTTGTCCGGTTTAAGAAAAATAACGGAAGATGGGGTAACGTTTCATTCCCATATTGACGGGTCAAAGCATTTTTTATCTCCAGAACGTTCAATGGAAATTCAACATTTGTTGGATGCAAATATTACAATGGCGTTTGATGAATGTGTTAAATTCCCAGCGACACATAAAGTTGTTGAAAAATCAATGGAACGATCTATGCGGTGGGCACAACGTTCTAAAGATGCATTCGTTGATCGTGATGGGTATGGTTTGTTTGGTATTGTTCAAGGCGGTATGTTTGAGGATTTGCGCCATAAATCAATAAAAGCATTAACGGATATCGGTTTTGACGGTTATGCCATTGGTGGTTTGGCTGTTGGGGAAGGACAGGAAATAATGTTTTCTGTGTTGGATTATACGGCATGTGCTTTGCCTGATGATAAGCCTCGTTATTTAATGGGAGTCGGTCGTCCGTCTGACATCGTCGGGGCCGTTAAACGGGGCGTAGATATGTTTGATTGTGTGATGCCATCTCGTTCAGGAAGAACAGGGCAGGCATTTACTTCACATGGTGTACTGAATATCCGAAACGCTTGTCATATAGACAGTCATGTCCCGTTAGATACTGAGTGTTCCTGTCCGGCTTGTCGTCATTATACAAGGGGATATTTACATCATTTATTCCGTGCCGGAGAAATTTTGGGTAGTATGTTGTTAACAACGCATAATATTCATTTTTATCAAAATTTAATGAAGCAAATTCGATTAAGCATAGAAGAAAATCGGTTTGATGAGTTTCATGCTTCTTTTATGCAACGGTACAAAGATGACAGAAAAATGTAAAGGTCATTCTTATGGCAAAACCGCATAAAGTTGTTTCAAAACGAGTTGTTCGGCAATCATTTTCGGAAGATGATGTAAAACGGGATTCGCAAGGATATCGTAAGCGTAATTACGAAGGATTGGAGCGGTTAACAAAAGAAATTAAAGTAATTACACAGCCGATATTGGGGAACCGGGGCTTTGCAGGTGTGGATATTATTGAATGTTGGTTTGATATTGTCGGTCCTGATTTGTCGGTGGGTATTCGTCCTGAAAAATTAACTTTTGAAAAAGATTCTCGTACAAATGGAACATTACATGTTAAAAGTGCTGGTGGCGCATATGCAGTATTGTTTGAACATCAAAAACAGCAAGTAATTGAACGGATTAATACGTTTTTTGGTTATCCGGCAGTTTCTAAAATTCATATTATGCAAGGAAGATTGACTTTCCCGAAAATTGAATTGCCTCAGCCGGTAAAAAAACCGACCAAAAAGCAGTTGCGAGAGCTGAATGAAAAAATTGCTCATATTGAAGATGAAGCGCTACGGGAAAGTATGTATCAAATGGGTATTGCTTTTTTACAGAAACAGAAGTAAAGCAGGACTGGATGATGTTGAAAAAAAATCCGTTGGAAATTTTTAATATGGCAACTTTTTTACAAACACAGATTTTAATGTTGCCTGTTTTATTGTTGTTTTATCAGGAAAACGGATTAACTGCCGGTGATTTGTTTATGTTTCAGGGGATTTTTTCAATTACGGCTTTGCTGATTGAAGTGCCGGCAGGATATATTGGTGATATTTTTCCCCGTCGAAATGTGTTGATTTTATCGTGTTGTTTCTTTTTATGCCGTTTGATTTTATGGTTGTTTATCGGTTGTTTTACGGACAAATACTGGATTGTTTTGATCGGGGAAATTTTATATTCTTTTTCGAAGGCATTTTATTCCGGTGTAGCGGATGGATATGTTTATGATTATTTAAAATCACAGCACAAAACACATCACATGTTAAAAGGATATGGTAAATTAAATTTTTATATGTCTATCGGAACGGCATGTGCCGCTTTAATTGGTCCAAAGTTATACAAAGATTATGGTTTTTCGGTTTTAATTATCATTGAAATGATTTTAAATTCAACGGCAATTGGCTTGTTGTTTTTATTACCAAAAGTTCCGTCTGCCCGTCAGCGGGTAAAGGGATTGTGTGAAAAATATAAAGAATTATTTTCTATTGCCAAACAAACATTTTTGAATTCCTCCTTGTTTTGGTATATTATTTATTCAGGTATTTTGGCGGCAACTACCTTGATTTTTGTATGGAGTTTTCAACCGATGATGAAGTTAATGAATGTGCCCTCAGAATATTATGGTGTGGTTTATTTTGTTAATCATGGTGTGCGGGCGGTAGCTTCTCTTTTGTTGCCAATAACATTGACAATTATTTCATTAAGAAGATTAGCCCCGATAACATATATATTGTTTTGTTTGGCTTTTATTGCAGGAACAATTATTGTACAGACGGCTAATATTACTATCGGTGTGCCATTAATGGGTTTTATTTGCATTGTTATTGGGTTTCAATTGACGTTTACATTGGGAAATGTTTCTCGTTTGCATTCACTTATTTCTTCCGAGGTGCGTTCAACAACAGCTTCTGTTAATTATCTGGTTTCTCGTTTGTTAGCGGGTATTATGTTGATTGTTTTTAAATTTATTTTAGATGATGTTCGGTTAGAAAAGTCATTTTTAATTTGTTTAGGCTTGTTTGGCTTAAGTATTATTCCGTTGTTTTTGTTAATGCGGTTGCCTCAATTGAAAAATACGTTAAAAAATAATTGACAGCTTAAAGTGGGTATGATAAACTTTTTTTATTCGGGTGCCCGAGGGCAATGGATACGAACATCAGTCGTGGCCGGTCATTCAGAAAAAGCAGATATGCGTATATTGCGTGTGTTTTTAAGATGTATGAAACGGCCTTTCGAAAGAGAGGTTTTTTTATGGTCTATCAGTACCAACATGGATTTTGCATTATGCAGGCACAACCTTTCCATATTGGGTATGGAGACTTATCAAAAAAAATGATGTGCAGAATGTTGATGTTTGTTCTTGTGCAATGCAAGATTTTCCTTTCTTATCGGGGAACATGGTTCGGGATATGATTAGATTGGGATATGTGCGATGGAAAAATTTTGTGCATCCCGAAAATATCGAGTTGATTAATAAATATTTTGATGAAGGAGGAATGGATTAGTTTAATTGCAAGCTTAATTCTTTCCCAAAAGATTCGGGAAAACGCAGGTGTTGTTTTTCCATGGTTTGGGTCTTGAGGGGACAGTCGAGACAAACCAATAAATTAACCTACTGTCAAGGAGAACAAAATGATTGAAAATCAAACAAACAACAAAAAAAGTCGTTATGTTGGAACGTCTGTTTACGGTATCAGAATGCCGATTATTACACAAGGAGCAGATATTGCCAATATTATTACCGATACGATTGTGAAAGCAGCTCAATCCGATTATCAGGCATTAACATTTCATCATCGGGATATTATCGGTATTACGGAATCGTTTTTGGCTCGGGCTCAAGGGAATTATATTCAATTAAAAGATTTGTCCGATGATGTGTCTCGCAAGTTTCCGACAGGAGATGTTGCTGTTGCTTTTCCGATTTTGTCACGTAACAGATTTGCTAAAATTTTGGAAGGAATTGCCAAAGGTGTGCAGGGAAAGGTGTATGTTTGTTTGTCTTATCCGGCAGATGAAGTCGGTAATCCGATTATGGATGAAGATGATTTGTTTCAGTCAACGTTAAATCCGTATAGTGATGTATTGACAAAAGCAGATTTTAGGCGGCAATTCGGTGTTTATCATCATCCGATTACAGGAACGGATTATATTGAGTTATATGAAAAGATTTCTCCGAATATTGAAGTTGTTTTATTGAATAATCCAAAAGACATTTTGTCATTGACCAATCAGGTATTGGTTGCCAGTATTCACGCCCGTCATCGTCATAAACAAATTTTGGAAAAATTGGGGGCAAAAGTTCATACATTGGAAGAGATTTGCAACCAACCGCAAACGGATAAAGGATGGAGTGAATATGGTGTTCTCGGTTCTAATTTTTCAGATGCCGAACGGTTAAAATTATTTCCGCGGGAAGCAAAAGAATTTTGTCAGACGGTTCAACGGTTGTTTGAAGAAAAAACAGGTAAGAAAGTGGAAGTAATGGTATATGGAGATGGTGGATTTAAATGTCCTAAAACCAAAATTTGGGAATTTGCCGATCCAGTTGTATCTCCGGGGTATACAGACGGATTAAACGGTATGCCTAATGAAATTAAAATAAAAGCCGTTGCCGATAATAATACAAAAAATGCGGAGGAAGCTATTAAAACGGCTATTGCCAATAAAAAACAAGGGAATGATTTTTATTCTTTGGGAACAACACCTCGTCAAATAACCGATTTGGTCGGTTCATTGTGTGATTTAACCAGTGGTTCCGGAGATAAGGGAACGCCGGTTATATACATTAAAGGCTATTTTGACGATTACACAAAGGGAATTCCTCAAGTGTGATTTGAAAATCAGAAAAATTTTATATGGTGAATTTAAAAGAGAAATTAGGCTTATTAAAACAGCTGATGATTAAGAGAATGGCGTATATTTTGTATACGTTGCGACATAAAGTTGCTTTTTTTAAAGTTGAAAAACAATTAAGAGGCAGATATATCAGGCGAGGATTGATGCATGATCTTTTTGTATGTGGTTTTATGGAAAGATGTGTGTGAGATACAGGTAACGCCTTGGAATCATAGCAAACATCATGTGAAGAATAATTTTAAAAAAAGTGAAGAGGATTTGTTGGATACGGTTATTGATTGGGAATGTACTTGTATGACAAAACCGGATAAGCCTTTAAATGCATATGAAACACTAATGAAGTTTTTCCGTCATATCAGGCAGAATATTTGCCGATTATTCGCAAGCATTTGCCCCATCAGATAACCGATAAATCTAAAATAAAAGAATAAAACAAATATTAACAGTCCTTATGTTTAAAAGACACAAGGGCTTTTTTTAACCGATATAATTTTGAATAATAAATAAAAGCAGATCTGATTTTGATAAAACAATATAGACATTTGTATTGATTGAAAGTGTGTTCGACCGTAATTATATAAAATGCGTGTTTATTAAGGAGGATACAATGCAAAATACAACAATATTACCGAATACACAAAACAGAAGTGTTTGGTTGCTGATTGCCGGCGCTTTGCTTATTCTGTGTGGTGTATATGTTTTATTTAATCCGATTACGGCATTAATCACGTCGGCGATGCTTGTCGGAATTGCTTTTATTTTTATCGGAACTTCATATTTGATGAGTTATCGGGAAAATACATCTTATACTTTGTTGGCACTAGGTATTTTAGATTTGTTTATCGGTTTGTTGTTTTTAACAAATTTGGGAATTTCCGCAGCCAGTATGCCAATTATTTTAGGATTGTGGATTTTGTTTAACAGTACAATCAGTTTTGTTATGGGTATAGAACTACGTCATCGAGGCAATAAAAACGGTCGCTTTTTATTTTGGAGTGGATTAATCGGTATTTTATTTGCATTATTGGTATTTGCTTTACCCATTATCGGAACGGTAACATTAACATTGGTTGTCGGATTGTATTTGATTATTTATGGGTTATTCGAAATTAACCGATATATAAAAGCTTATTAGTTATTAAACGAACAAATATTGAAAAAAAACGATGCTTTTAAGTGTCGTTTTTTTGTAAATAAATATTTTGAACGTAAAGTGTCTTGTGTAAATAGGAATGGACAGAATTTTTACTTGCCTTTTATAGCATACAAGGTTATACTTTGTGCATTAAAAAAGGAGTAAGAAATGATTAAGAAAACAATTAAATATGCCGTTGCAAGTGGATTGATTGTCTTGTATGCCGGTTCTGTTCGGGCAGAATATACAATTAAGCCATTTGAAAATTTAGAATTGGGAGTGGGTGGATATGCCCGTGTTTATTCCGGAAAATTAGAAAGTTATCAGTATAATAATATCTTGAAAGCCGAACCGAAGATAACAATGGATTATCGGATAACATCAGATTTGTCTTTAAAGGGAAAATTTGCTTATCGGATTGTGCGTAATGACCGATTTGCCGATAAAAAAACATCCAAAGTATATGATGCATATGGTACATTGGAATCTAAAAGATTTGGGACATTAGATGTGGGTAAATTACGGAGTGTGGCATATTTGTTTCATCAAGGATCAGTGGATGTTTCTTGTTTAGATGTTGAAGATTCAGACATTTCTTATTTTTATAAAATGCCTAAAAATTTTTATGCTCCGACATTAACATATTTATATACGGATTCGCGGGATCCGAAAGTCTCTTATACTACTCCGGAAATAAACGGATTAACATTGGGGGCTACGGTTGTTCAGTCTGAAGATGTTAAGCCGGATTCTATTGCTCCGAATGGTGTTAAAATCGATCACGGAAAAGGGGTTATTACGGCAGCAAAATATAAATATAACGTTTCGGATGATATTTGGGCAGCCTTTTCGGGTGGATTTGCCTTTTATCAGGATGACCGTTTTTGGAAAAATAATCAGGTGTTGGATGCCAATCATCGGGAATACAGTTTGGGAACAAAATTGGGTTGGAAAAATTTCACAGTTGGTATTGCGTATAAACGAATGTTGTTTCCGGATAAAATAAGTTTGAAAGATTCCAGTGCATTCAGTACGGGTATTGCGTATGAAAAAGGAAAATATGGTGTTTCCCTCAGTTGGTTGCATTCACAGGCAGAATTGACGGATAAAAATAAATATAACCATATTATGCTCTCAAACAGCTATCAATTCAATAAATATATAAAAGGGTTTGTATCTGCCGGTAAATTGGAATTTGATTATAACAATCAAAAGGACATTACAAACTGGTTCGGTATTTGCGGATTTGAATTGAAAATATAGTCTTGTATTACAACGGATAAAATGTTTGATGTTTTCTGACAAGATATCAAACATTTTTTTTGTTTGTGTTATTGGATTTGCTATTGATGTTTTTTTTGACAGAAAAGCGTAAAATCAAATGGTATAAAGATTTTTTTTCTTGACAAACATAAAAGAAACAGTTAAAAAATACTCATTTGAAACAGAAAAATGAAAGGAAGATAAAATGATTAAATCAGAATTGATTTCTAAATTGGCAGAACAAACACGCTTGAACAAAGCTGATGCCGAACGTGTTATTAGCACGGTATTTAATGAAATTTCAAAAGCATTAATTCAAGGCAATCGTGTTGAATTGCGGGGTTTTGGTGTTTTATCTGTTCGCAGTCGTCAAGCTCGTACGGGCCGGAATCCGAAAACAGGTCAAACCGTTAGCGTTGCAGCTAAAAAAGTACCGTTCTTTAAAGCCGGTAAATGCATTAATGAAGCTTTAAATAAACCGAAAAAAGGTAAAAAATAATGAATTGGTTAAATCGCCTCACTCGACCGACCGTTAAAGTCGCTGCCGTTAAAAAGGAAATTCCCAATAATTATTGGGACAGATGTCCGAAATGTGGGGCGATGTTGTATCATGCCGAAATCGAAAAAGCGGATTATGTTTGTCCGTATTGTGATTATCATTTTCGGTTACCTGTTTTAAAACGGATGGATATGCTGTTTGATAAACAGGAATATACAATGATACAATTGCCGAAAGTAAAGGAAGATCCGTTAAAATTTGCCGATTTGGAAAAATATACGGATCGCTTGAAAAAAGCCCGTAAAAAAACAAAACAGGAAGATGCTATTTCCGTTGCTCACGGATTTATCGGAAAACATTCGGTTGTTGTCGGTGTGTTTGATTTTGGTTTTATGGGTGGTTCTATGGGGACGGCAGTCGGGGAAGCTATTATTACGGCGGCACAGTTGGCTTTATTACAAGAGGCGGCTTTGATTTTGATTCCGGCTTCCGGTGGTGCCCGTATGCAAGAAGGGATGTTGTCTTTAATGCAAATGGCACGGACGACGATTGCCGTGAAAAAATTAAAAAGTAAAAAACTGCCTTATATTACGGTATTATCCGATCCGACAATGGGTGGTGTGACGGCTTCATTCGCTATGTTGGGCGATATCAGTATTGCCGAACCCGGTGCAGCTATCGGTTTTGCCGGAAAACGCGTTATCGAACAGATTGTGCGTGAAAAGTTGCCAAGTAATTTCCAACAATCCAGTTATTTATTGGAACATGGAATGATTGATCAAGTTGTGCATCGTAAAGATGTGCGGGCGACATTGATTAATATTTTGGATTTGTTGGGTTAGTTTAAAATTTTTATTATAAAAAGCAGCGGATAATAATTCGCTGCTTTTTTTTGTAATTTGTGCATAATAAAGAGTATAATTTGTTGCCTTGAAAATGATTTTATTGGTTTTTATATAAATATAAAATTGAAAGGGAGGCATTATATGAAAAATGTATTGTTTTTTGATACGGATTTACTGTTTCGTGAATTTGCAAATACGCATATGATTGAAAATATAAACACGGTTTGTTTTGAAGAAAGTTTAAATACGATTGAATTGGATAAAATTGAGCCATATTTGGATTCGCAGATTATATCTTTATTTGTTCATTCGGAACAAATGGATATAAAACGATTGGACGTGTTCCAAAATTTAAAAATGATTGCAACTCGTTCAACCGGATTTAATCATATTGATTTGGATTATTGTAAAAAAAGGCATATTGCTGTTTGTAATGTGCCGAGATATGGTGAAGCGACTGTTGCGGAATTTGCATTTGGTTTGTTGTTGGCTTTGTCACGTAAGATTATACAAGGGCGGAATGCTATGTCACATAATCATATTGAAATTGATAAATATATCGGTTTTGATTTGCAAGGTAAAACATTGGGCGTTATCGGAACGGGTTCTATCGGGCGTCATATGATACAGATTGCCAAAGGATTTGGAATGAATATCATGGCATATGATCCATATCCTAATCCGGAATTGTCTGATGTTTATGTGTCTGCTTTGGATGATATATATCAAAATGCGGATATTATCTCATTGCACGTGCCATCAACGCCACAAAACTTTCATATGATAAATCAGGATGCATTTGATAAGATGAAACATGGTGTTATTATCATCAATACGGCAAGAGGCGATTTAATTGATACACAGGCATTATATTGGGCATTAAAAAACGGAATTGTCGGTGGGGCTGGTTTGGATGTGTTGGAAAATGAAGATTTTTTATTGCATGATGAGTTTGTGACTTCGGCACGTATTACCGATACGGAATTTTTGTTGGATTCGGCAATGAATTTAAAATTGTTACAGTTTAGAAATGTTATCGCCACCCCCCATATTGCATTTAATTCCATAGATGCTATTAATCGGATTAATCAAACGACATTTGACAATATAATCTCTTTTTATAAGGGGCATATTCAAAATAATGTTGTGAAATAGGCTTGTTTTTATATTGGTAGTCATACTTTATCGTCATTGGAAGTTGCTTCGGATTCGAGAGGATATAAATTTTTACATTTATCATTGTGCCGGATTTAGTCCGATTTTCAAGTCTACCGTCAATCTGAACTCGTTTCAGATTCTCGGGACGATATGCCATGAACGATGTGTTCTTTCGAATCGTTGTTTGTTCGGAAATACTTGATTTTATTGATTAAAAAATAAATTTTTTTTAAAAAATACATGGAAAAATTTATTCAAGCTGTTTTAATTGGTAAAAAGTAAATAAAATGTGTATAAAAAGATATGTTTTTCAAAATATTATGATGAAAAATCAATTTTTGACGAAAATTCCGAATAAATATAAAAGTGGAAAATACAGATGTAATTTTGAATAAAATTTTGGCATATTTAACTAACTGATTGATATAAAAGTATATAATATTATTTGACAAGGGGTAGGGGTTTGTGATAAACTAAAAAAAGATGAATTTTATCTTATGGAGGTTGTTATGGCAGAAGAAAGCAGTCAACAATTCACATCAGCGGGTAATATGTCGGCATCAAGTGCCACAGTGGGAAAATTTTCATCGGTACCGCCCGTTCGGCAAGCATCAATCAGGAAATCATCTGTTTCTCAATCTTCACAAATAAAATATGTATATGCCGGTATTGGCGAACAACCGTTAACGCAACGGGAATTTGATGAAAATTTGAAAAATTTAAGAAATATATTATCAGAAGTTGACGGTTTGTTGCATGGAGATATGCGGAATCCGGAAAATATCAAACACTGTCAACAGTTATTGGGTTTTGCAACAAGTCTGCGTTTGCCACAAGAAGTAAAGGACAAGGAGATACGCTCTTATCCACCAGTGATGCAACAATTATACCAATCGGTTAAGAATGAAGGGGCATCTGTATCAACGGCATCTCAAATGGCACAGGCACGCCATGCGACAACGGCTATGGCTCAAATTATGGCAAGTGATGCTCATACAGTAGCAGATTTAAAGGCGGCTATTGCGAACGGATGGGATATTAACGCTAAACATTTAAATCCGGATGGTTCATATTCTACATATGTTGATTATCAGGGAAAAGTTTTATCTGAAACAGCGGCATTTGATGAACGATTAATTTCTCGTTTAGATGAAATTATGGCAATGCCGGATGGTCCCGAAAAAGAAAGAGCATTAAAAGAACATCAAGCAGCGGCAGATGCAAATCATCAAAGAGCAATGATGGCTGTGGATAATCTAGGAGCAGCATTGCAGACAGGCGAATTAAATCCGGAAGAGGAAGGCAAGGCACTTGAAATCTTGGAAGAAACAGAGGAACGCGCAAGAAAAGATGCTCAACGTTATAGAGGTTTAGCAGCTCGGGCAACAACACCGGAAGCCCGTGAACGGTTTGAAAATTTAGCACAACGGAGAGAAAATTTGGCAAATGATGCTAATGATCACATAAATAACCAGGTGCATTATAATGCCTGTCTTGGTGATTTGATGAATAATGGTGATAATTCTTCTCAAGAAAATCGTGTTTCTAGCGACATTGGCTCCGCGAGGGAGTTTTCAAATGACGGGGAAAAACCTCAATCAGCCGTAGCAAATAATCAAAGAGCAATGACGGATATGGGTAATGTAGGAGTAGCATTTCAGACGGGCAAATTAAATTCGGAAGATGGAGACAAGGCACTTGAAATCTTGGAAGAAACAGAGGAACACGCAAGAAAAGAAGCTCAACGTTATAGAGATTTAGCAGCTCAGGCAACAACACCGGAAGCCTGTGAACATTTTGAAAATTTAGCACAACAGAGAGACACATTAGTAAGTCAAGCACAAGGAATATTATCTACAACAGATGTGAGAGAGGTTCAGAGAGTAGTTGCAGATGCCCCGTCTTCGATGCAGAATTCCACAGATGCTTCTCGGAATTTGAATGGAATGGGTAGAGTAGCTTCTATTGGATTTCGTGCTCCGATAAATAATACAATGCCAAGTAATTTGGAAGCGCTTTCAATTACTGACGCGATGGCATCATTGGGTAATGGAAATGCATCCGGTGATTTGGATTTTGGTATTGTCCCCGGAGAGCGTATTGGAACAATGCCAAGAAGCTCTGTTGGTAGGGTAAACGGATTTAGACGAGGGGGGATTGCCAGAACCAATCAGTCGCTTGATTTAGGAATCGGATTGGTTTCAACAACGGTGGCGCCAAAAGTTCCAGAAAATGCAGCAGAAAGCAGTGCGATAACAACAGAACGGGCAACAGCGGATAATCCAATTGTGACAGCCGATAATCAATCATCAGATCAAAGAATGGTCGATTTAACGGCGACTTTAGGGGCCAAAAAAGAAAATCCGTTAGGAAAACCAGTTAATTTAGAGGAAACAAGTGATATAAACTTATTAAATGCTCGTTCTCAACAATCACAAGCAATGGCATAAAAGAAAGGAATTATGAATGGCAAGAAGAACATCATCAGGAAGAAGACAGCCGACAGAAGCAGAAGTAGACGCATTTGTTCGTGAATTTAATCCGACAGGTTTTGGAACAGGTAGGATTTTAAGAGTATTTTCTTCGGAATTGAAAAAACTACCGCAGTCCGTACAAGAGGCTATTCAACCCTTATATAATGAGTATGCACAAGCATCTATGGATATTGCCGGACGATATTCCGTTGCAGAACTTGTTCATGAAGATAAAGCCGAAATGCAACGCTTACGGGATGAAATGTATTTGAATGATGTACGTTTAATGAATGGTATTTTGTTAAATGGCGGAATGCCGATTTTATTGGCAGTTGAAAGAGAAGGGGCTGTTGTTCATTGGAATAATATCCGTCATGATTATATTTTTTATCCAAATGATGTTGAAGTATTGCATCAGAAAGGATATAATTTTAACGAACCTCAAAATATTGATGGTCAACAAATGGATTTTACAGCCTATAATTTAAACCATATTCAATATTGTTCGGAACAATTAGGTGAATCGGTACAAGGATTATTGCAAGGTTTAAATAAAACAAATCAATTGATTGCCCGTCATCGGGAATTGGAAGAACAAAGGGAAGCAGAAGAAAATGCAACTCGTAGACGCCAAATTGAAGCAGAAATGGAACGGATTAATAATGAATATAAAGCAACAATGAATGCATTATATGAAACGCAAGATATGGCAAATCAATCTGTTTTGGAATTTAGTGCCGCTCGTCAACGGTTAATGAAAGCTCTTGAATTAAATTGTCTTTCTTCGGAAAATATACAAAAGATTCAGAATGCAAATGTGGGTGCCTTATTAGAGGGGGTACAGCAAAATTACGAAGTATTGCAAAGAATTAATGCTTATATGGAAACAACGGTGGCCGAGAACGGAACTCGTTCTGTTCCGCATGTTGCGACGGCAGTGGCGTATACAACAACACCAACGGCTACATTGGCTGGTGCGGCTAACAATATGGAAATGTTTAATCAAATCGGTAATATTCCAATCGCCCCAAAAATCGGTTCTACGGTAGCTATGATGGAAGATGTTGAGCCGACACACGCAAAAACGCAAGGCGGTCATTCGGCATAATTGATAGTTGATATTGTAAATCATGAAAAAAGGCATTCGTTTGGATGCCTTTTTTGTATAACGACACCGCTGATCAGATTAATTGATTTTTTTTGAAAAGTTGTTGTGAAATTCTACTGAAAGAGTCAGATATTATCAAAAATAAAATTTTTTATTTTGTGTTGTGAATGTGTTTTTTTATTCAATTATAAAAAATGGCTTTTTTACATGAAAAAAATTGATTTTAATGAAAAAATAAAGTATAATATAAAACAATAAAAGGATGATTTGTATTTGCTAAAATAGCGGAGATGAAGAATGGCTCATAATGATTCAATAAATGATGGAGTAAATCAGTTAATAAAAAATCCGAAAATATTGGATGATATTCGGGATAAGCTGATTGAAACGCTTTATTTGATTTCTTCTGATTCTAAAACACAACCGACAGAGGCGTATATTAAAGAAATTGCCCTAAAATTATATGGACACGTGGAAGAATTTAAAGATTTTAATTGGGATGATCTACATGTTCGCATAATTGATGATGATTCCCCGAATGCTTTCTTTTTGTCCGGTAATAAATTTGGTTTAACAGAGTCTTACATTTGTTTTACAAAAGGATTATTTGAAACGTGTAAAAGTGAAGATGAGTTGGCCTATATTATTGGTCATGAAATGGCGCATGCTGTTTTAAAACGGCAAGGAAAAGAAGGAAATGATAAGATTGAAGAAAGTTTGGCCGATTCATTAAGTATTCGTGCTTTAATCAGTCAAGGCTATGATCCGCGATCAGCATTAGAGTTTATGGGTAAAATGCCCTCTAATATTTCTCTTTCGGGAATAATAGATGTTCATCCGTTAAGTAAGACACGTATTAGTGTTATTGAAGGTCTTATTATGAAATATGGATATAGTTTACCAAAAGATCCCGTATATAGGCCAATCAGTTCACAAACAAAACAAATCAAAGATTGTCAATTTGTATCACATCTTCATTCAACATTTTCTGATCAAGATTATCTTAATAAAAAACCAATGCAAAAATTACAGGTTTTATTGGATGTTATCAATCGAGAAGCTGTTAATTCGTATGAAGAATATGCATCCTGTTCTGTGTTGTCTGATGAATCAAGATTTTTAACGGCAGTGACACATTTGGCATTTGAAACGCCGGAAGACAAAAACAATGATTCTTTTTATTTATCGCCAACCCATCAGAAAATATTTAAAAAAGAATTTTTAAATATTTTAAATCAGGCAACGGATAGTGAAAAGCAAGAAATATTTAATTCATTATATCGGTATTTAACGGATACATTGCTTGTTGTATCACATAATGAAAAAAAACAAAATGATATCATTAATCTTTGTCGATTAATGACCGCCCAGACATTGAGGGTGTTAGGTAATCAGGCTGATTTTTCAAAAATATCGGAATTGTCCGATTTGATTCAAAGTTTAAAAGATTTGATGTTGTCTCAAAATTTAACGCAAAAACAGTCTGTTCTATCAAAATTTTTTGGTGTTTTCAAAAAAACAGAATCCAAAGAGAGTTCGCTTGTTCAAACGACTGAAGCAAAAGAAAAAACGGATTCTTTATTGCGGTGTGTATATCAAAATGTTTATGCAATTCGTAAAATATTATACACTTTTAATACGCACGAGGCACGCTCTTTTTTTGAAAATGAGACAGGTAACTCTAGGCCTTTTTATTCGTATTATAGTAAAGAGCCGCTCCCCATTCAAGTTACACTTGAAAAGTTAATAAAAGAAAAAGTGGGTTTGTCTATTGTGCAAAATCAACCGCATCCGTTAGCACATTTGTTGGCCAGAGCAGAAGAAGAGTGGATAAAACGCACACAGGAAATAAAAAAAATTAAAGATAAGGATAGACATGCAAAAATACCGGATGAATTGTTATATAGAGAATCTATTGCTGACATTTTAGCCTTGTATGGTATTTTTGAACCCCGTTCTACTTTGTTTGAATCTGTGTTATCAACGCTTTATTTAAGAAATGATTTGGATAAAGCAATAGAAAAAGAATATTCGGATTATTATTTGCCGTTTCAGGTGCAATCGGAATTGTGGTGTTATCAGCACCGCATCCAAGATAATAGTAAACATTTGACGCATCAAACAGGTGTTCGGGTTTTAGATGATACACTTGAAATTTATCGGTATAATCAACAAACTGGAAATATTGTTGATGTATCGGTTATTAAGAAAGATGTTTTTTCAAATAGTTGTTGTCAAAAGGAGCAAGATGAAAAGTACAAGGTGTTTGATTTATTAAGAAAAGTATTTAAAACGAAACCCGAATCGGAAATAAAAGAAAATCAACGAAAATCCTTGATATTTGATATCCAAAAACGCATTCATCGTATTCAAAACTTAAATAAAGCAGAGGTTCTAAGAGATGCTGCTTCCGTTTTGACGGAAATAGATTTTTTATTTAATGTTGCATTTAATCGCACAAGTTATATGCATCATATTGATACATATGATATTCAGATTCAAAAGCAATTATTAAGAGTACAAACTTCTCAGATTCAAGAACAACTTTATCAGCGTTATTTTGAAATTGTCGGAATTGTTGCACAAGATGAAACGGCTGTCCAAATTTTAAAAGAGGCCCCCTTTTTGAATTTGAACTTCAATTTCAATAATGATTTATGTGGACCGGCTGTGTATAATATAGATGCATATATTCAATTCTGTAGAGAACATAAATTATTGGATGTATTAAAACTAAAAGCAATGAATTGTTGGACTTTATCTGAAAAAATGCCGGAATTTTTTGAGAAAGTTTTTCAATATGACACGCCAACCGATGCGATAACATTGAGAAAAGCATATTCCTCTATTATAAGTTGTTGTGCAACGGATTTAAATCATAATGCTAAAAAAAATAATTGGTGTGGTGTATTGAAGCAGTATTTTCGTAATCCGGAGACGCCTTTGACAATTCCTTATTCCTTATGTTGTGATTTATTAAACAGTGATTCATATAAATCGGATGAAGCTATTTTGTATCAACGTTTATTTCAAAATGCAATTAATCCGAAAAATTATCCAGAGACGTTACAACAAAAAGTTCACTTGTTTATTTCTCTTTCAAAATGCATAGGCATTCATCAGGCTCTTGATTTGACAGAAAGAGATTTTGAGCCACTTACAAATGTAATTATACAAAATTTGTTGTCTATCTCTAAAATGGATAACAGGATAATTTATTTGGATAACTTAAAGATCTATGGAGGAAAAACATCGAGGATTGTTTGTTCGCTAATAGATAAGATATTGGATTCAAAAGGTTTTTGGGATGTTCCTCTTCAAGATGCGGTAGATGCCTATTGTCAGTTTGTTTACAAAAATATGTTTAACAATGATTTGAAAACACAGCGTAGTGTTTTGCAACATTTGTTACAAAAAATTGAAGAAGAACCGTTGAGTGAACAGGAAAAATATTATTCTCAACTGTTAAGTGGTCGTAATGATATTATTTTCAGCGATTTAAAAGAACAAGTTATCCAAAAATGGAGTAAAACCGTTTTGGATTTAATTGGAGAGGATACTGGAACACCGGATTATTTAGAAAAAGTCCAACCATACGTTGAACGCTTAAAAACAGAAGAAACAGGAAAAGCAGATTATATATATAAAAAAGATGTTCGTTATACCTCTTTATCCGGTGAAACGTATCAGGCGGTTGCAACACAGCTTCAAAATGATTTGGTTGCCCAGGAAGAGTTAGCAAAACGTTTAAACCCATTGAAACAATATGATTTATCAAACAATAAAAAAAATCAAGGTGTTGGTATTTTAGCAGATTTGATTGTTGTTTTGACGGATGATAAAGAAACGGCAGAAGCAAGTATTCGGTTTTTAATGAACCCTGCATCTAAAGAGACAGCTGAAAACCTAAAAGATGAAATTGAAAAAAGGCATGCAATGGTAAGACTTTCAAATGGTTATGTTGACGTGTCATCTGAGATGTTAATGGAATACCATGCTTTGTTTTGGAAATCATCATTGGAAATACGAGCATTAATTATGAAGGAGTTTTTAAAATCCGTTGTTCCTTCATTTTATACAAGTGTTGATGAAAATAACCAAAGAAGAATGGTGAAAGATAACAAAAAACAGCAAGAATATCTTTTTGATTTTGTAACAAAGCAATTATTTCCAATAGAAGAAAATATTCCTAATCGGGATATCTTACTTGAAGGATTACGCAGTTATATTAATCAACATCCGACATATGAAGCGGAATTTTTGTTGGCCACGTTTTTAACTGCTCGTCGTAAAACCGGTGAAAATGACGATGTTTTTGAGTTGGGAAAAACAGCACGTTTATTTTTTGAAAATAAAGGACCGGCAGAAGTTAAAGTCGGGCAGTTCTTGGCTTCTCGAAATGATTTGCCTGTTGATTTTACGGATGAAATGAAAAAACTGACGAATCAGGTGGCTATTCCTTCTCGTACTGAAATATACAATTTATTAAGAGCATATCATCCTGAAATTTTAGAACGTTTACGTCAAAACAAACAGAAATTAGGACGTGTTTTGGCTGCCGGTTCGCATTTTATAACCATTGATTTTGGAGATGAAATTTTATCGTTGGGCAGAGAACGTTCCGGTCAGAAAGCCGCGCAAGGATTTGAGCGGATGATTGATACTTTTGAGGATTTAAAGAAAAAAGGTATTTCTCCGGAAAATGTTGCCGTTTTATCCGATTGTGCAAAACAGGCAGCAGATATGAATGTGGTTGAAACCAGTGCTGATGCAGGTTATCAACAATTTAGATTATCTCGGGAATTATATGATCCCGTAACGATAATGGTTGATGGATACACTGTTCATTTCAAAACAATGGAATGGAGGGGATATAGTACCAAACAGTGTTCGGAAGGTAATGGGCAGTGGTTGCAAAGTTATAAATTGATGGAAAAAGCTCAAGGAACTGATTTTGTTGATATGCCGACAGATACACCAGAGCAACAAGCTTTAAAACAGGCAACGGCAAAAGCAAACTTTATTTTAAATTTGGGATGTATTTTAAGAGGTGGTGTTTTTGATGATGACAGACACGGAGCCCAGTTAAAAGTATTAAATCACCCGAAAAATCAGCAACATATTTACGTTTCGTTGTTTGATACGGGTTCTTGCAGTTTACAAGAGCCACTACCGGCAGAACGGAAGTTATTCGGATATTTGTTGTTCAAAACCATTCAACAAACTCTTTTGGGAGAAAATCATTTGAATAATAATGATTTTACTGCAAAGTTTGCACAAAGTTTTAATGATTGCATGGTGCAAATCCGTAAGGAAAATAACGATAACACACCATTGTATTTGGCAAAAGTACAACGGGCATTGGGAGCATTATCCCATTTTACAAATGATATTCCCGAAAATGAACGATTATCTGTTTTGCTGACAACGTTGAAAACAATGCCTATTCATCCGGATATTATCAGCGGGATGTATGAAGCTGCATCCGTTGTTGAAAAAAACATGCTAGATATATTGTTTAAACAATTAGGTATTGGTGAAAAAGATAAGCAAGATACAACAGTTGATAAAACAGCTGTAGAGATTTTAACGGATTTATTTGCATTTAATCCGATTGAACCAAAACTTTCTTCAACAATACAGTCATATGGTAATCAAAAGCTTGTTTTAACGCCGAATGAACAGGAAGAATGTGGACATATGATAATGAACATTGTCAAACATATTTCGACAATGTCAGATAAGACAAATATCTCGCAAATAATGCAGTCTTTACCAAATAATAAACAAACAACGTATATTTGTGAAATATTATTTGCATTGGGACAAGCCATTGCCAAAGAAAAGTTATCTGATGATAAATTGGCATATATTCTTCATGAGTTGGGTAATAAAAAGATTTCTGTACCATTTATAAAAGGTATTTCATCACATTTGGGAATGATGGAAAACATAGCTTTGAGAATGGTTATATCCTCTGAGGGTACAATAAAACCGGAAGGTCTTAAATTGATTGAACGAACAGGAGCATTTAAAAGTTTATCAGCAAAAATAGCACAATCAGCAACTTATTTTGCTCCGAAGATACACGCACAACCGATAATGGTTCAAATTAATTCAAATGGATTGCCGACATTGATGCCACCGGAACAGATGACGGATATTACGCATATTGTGGTTAATGGTTCTGATGACTTTTTAAGATACACCCGTCAAGCTGTTCAGAAAAAGAAACCTGTTGTTTTGCCTCAGGTTGGCGGAGCTTCATTGCGATAATCTTATTGAGTTTTATTTTGTTATGCGATGTTGTAAAAAAAAACACAATAAAATATGTAAAATTCGTTTTTTTAGTTGCAACTGATAAAGTTATATGTTAAAATAAATTATCAGTTAAATAAATAAGGGAGGTAACAATGGGGGTTGTTAAAAATACGGTACGTACAGGGACAAGGGTTGTTAGAGGCGGATTAAGAAGATCAGCTCCACTTATTATGGGCATGGCAAGTGTTGATCCAGAGGGAACTCATGAGTTTCTAGATGATATTGTTCACTTGCGGGGAGGTAAAATTATTGATGAAACAGGAGAATTAATTGAGGCAGTGACGGATGATCCTCTGGGGGTTTTGTCGGGTATTGGTTCTGATGTGGCGAATTCTGTTTCAAATTATTATGCAGGAACGGATGGTGTTTTGGATGGGGTTGGCAGAACTGCAATGGTACCTGTTCACGGATTGGTAAATGTTGGAAGTGTTGAATGGGCAACACTTGGAAGTGTTGGTGATGTGGCACACTCTGGTATCAATTGGATTATGGAAGTCGCCGGATGTGATACTCGTCTTATTCAAGATGAAAAGTCTGTTCGGGCTTTTAAACGTGATCCTTTTGGGTTTATTGGTAGCATTTTTGCTCCTGGGACGGTGGATGTTCATTCCGGACTGCGTTCAGATGATACGTTTTTTACTATTATTAATCGGGGAGATGCAAAATCTTTACAAGCCTATATTGCAAAAGGTGCGGATGTAAATGAATGGATTCATGGGTACCAAGGAAATGCCGATACAATAACCCGTTGGCGATATGGCAAAAAAGGATGTGGTACATATATTACCGATACTCGTCCGATTGTATATGCAGCTTCTCAGAATCAATTGGATTTGCTTAAAATATTGCTTGATAATCGTCATACTTGGATACATCAGAGTAATGAATCGACGGGCCAAACGCCTTTAATGATGTTAATGTATGATGTTACACCGGAAGAAGGAACACACGAATGTTTTAGTGGAAGTCCTGTTATACCGACATCTCAGAAATGTCGAGTGAATTTTGCAAAAAGACATATACTGATTCAAATGATTATTCAGGATACCCGTTCCACGACGGAGGTTTTAAATGCGCCTGATTCCCTTGGAGAAACACCATTTTTGTATGCGACTAAAGTAGGATATGTTGGGACGGAAAGTGAGCCAGGGGCAATCAGATTGTTGGTCGCAAAAGGTGTTGATGTTCATCATAGAAATAGATGGGGACAAAATGCATTGCATCTAGCGGCATGTAATCATTCTATGACTTTTTATTTGTTAGATGAGTTGCATCTTGATGCCAATGTAAAAGATAATGATGGAAAAACACCTTTGATGATGGCATTAGAATATGCAAATCGCTATGACAATAAAAATAAAATGGTTGTTTTGATGTTAATTGGGGAGTTAAATGAAGAGGGATTCAGGGCGTTGCGAAGCAGTCCGATGCATTCCGAACTGTTAAATGCATTTTTGGATGAATTTCCGACTGTAAAACAAAATATTCTTCAATTGGATGACGAAAATCCGCTTAAAAAAGAAATGATTGCTCAAAACCCTAGTGTAAATAGACGATTATCAGTATCGCAGATTAGTTCCGAAAACGGACAACCAGTTGATAATTCTAGTACGACGAGTAATGTGAATACGCAAGCACCATCAAGCCATTCATTGCAACAACAACCCTCTACAATTAATGGACGAGGGACACGTGTAAATACTAATCCGCAAACGACAGACCCTTTGAATCCGGAAGTACAACAGGAGTTGTTTGATCAATTTGGTTTTGATATTAGATTGTAATATTTTGAGACAATTTTTTGAAATAATATTTTTGTAATATTTGAATGAATTGGTTCATTTTATGGATGGAGATGAATCTTATTAAAGTATCATTTTTTACGATGTTTTATGTGTTGTTAGGGCATAGATTGCTAGTCGTATGTGTGTTTTTTGAGAGAAGGAATTTTTTTATCCGCAAAAAAAAGGGACGTATTATTGCAACTTTTGTTTTAATAGGTTAAAATTATTAAAAATAACTTGACATTTCAGTTGTTTTTTGATATAAATACATCATTCTCTGAGAATGTGGATAGTGTTCAATGTGATATTATCACGCTTTAACAATTCGGTTAAAGACTATCGGGGACAACAAAGAAGACTATAAAAGGAAAGAAAAATGTCAAAAAGATTAAGTTCAAAATTTAAAATTGATCGTCGTTTAGGTGTTAACCTTTGGGGCAAAGCAAAAAGTCCGGTTGAAAAAAGAAATTATGGTCCGGGTCAACATGGTGCAAATCGTAAAAAACCGACAGATTACGGTATTCAATTGCACGCTAAACAAAAATTAAAAGGTGTTTATGGTAACGTTTCCGAAAAACAATTACGCAAATATTATGCAGAAGCTGTTCGTCGGAAAGGTGACAGTTCAGAAAACTTAATCGGTATTTTGGAAACACGGTTGGATTCTATCGTTTACAGAATGAAATTGGTTCCGTCTGTATTTGCAGCACGTCAATTCGTTAACCATGGACATGTTTTAGTAAACGGTAAAAAAGTAAACATTCCGTCTTATTTAGTTAAAGTTGGTGATGAAATTTCCATCACAAACAAAGCAAAAGATATGGCAATGGTCATTGAAGCATTAGCTGCAACAGATCGTGAAGTTCCGGAATATATGGAATTTGATGCAAAAGCATGTACGGGTAAATTCATTCGTGTTCCGCAATTGGCTGATGTGCCGTATGCAACACAAATGGAACCGAATTTGGTTATCGAATTTTACTCACGGTAATTATAAGAATAATAAAGATTTTAATGTACAGAAAAACGTCCGTTTAACGGACGTTTTTTTGTGTAGAGAGATTAGCCTGAATTAATTGTTTTGAAATATGACGGTAGAGATAAAAAGGATAGCA
>JAFZGR010000003.1 GCA_017555325.1 Alphaproteobacteria bacterium
AAGCTGATCACGTGGGTTCGATTCCCATCACCCGCTCCAATTAAGGGAGTCCTCATTAATAAGAGGATTTATTTTTTAACACTGATCAGTTAAGGAATTTATAATGAGTAAAGAAAAATTCGAAAGAAATAAACCGCATTGCAACATTGGTACAATCGGCCACGTTGACCACGGTAAAACAACATTAACCGCAGCTATTACAAAAGTATTGGCAGAACAAGGCGGTGCTGCATTTGTTGATTATGCAAACATCGATAAAGCTCCGGAAGAACGCGCTCGCGGAATTACCATTTCCACATCTCACGTTGAATATGAAACACCAAATCGTCACTATGCACACGTTGACTGTCCGGGACACGCTGACTACGTCAAAAACATGATTACAGGTGCTGCTCAAATGGACGGTGCAATTTTGGTTGTTTCTTCTGCTGATGGTCCAATGCCTCAAACACGTGAACACATCTTGTTGGCTCGTCAAGTCGGCGTTCCTGCAATTGTTGTTTTCATGAACAAAGTTGACATGGTTGATGACGAAGAATTATTAGACTTAGTTGAAATGGAAGTTCGTGAATTGTTATCTTCATATCAATTCCCCGGTGATGATATTCCTATCGTTCGTGGTTCCGCAAAAGTTGCTTTGGATGATGGCGATGCCAAAATCGGTCGTGATGCTATCTTAAAATTAATGGAATCCGTTGATGCTTACATTCCACAACCAGAACGTCCAAAAGACAAACCGTTCTTGATGCCGATTGAAGACGTATTCTCAATCTCCGGTCGTGGTACAGTTGTCACAGGTCGTGTAGAACGCGGTGTTATCAAAGTTGGTGAAGAAGTTGAAATCGTTGGTTTACGTCCGACAACAAAAACAACATGTACAGGAATTGAAATGTTCCGTAAATTGTTGGATCAAGGTGAAGCCGGTGATAATATTGGGGTCTTACTCCGTGGTACAAAACGTGACGAAGTTGAACGTGGTCAAGTTTTAGCTGCTCCGGGTACAATTACACCGCACACATGCTTCGAATCAGAAGTTTATGTTTTGAGCAAAGAAGAAGGCGGTCGTCATACTCCGTTCTTTGCTAACTACCGTCCACAATTCTACTTCCGTACAACAGACGTTACAGGTACAATTGAATTACCTGAAGGCGTTGAAATGGTTATGCCAGGTGATAATGTTAAATTAAAAGTAACATTAATCGTTCCGGTTGCTATGGATGAAGGTTTACGTTTTGCTATCCGTGAAGGTGGTCATACAGTTGGCGCCGGTGTGGTTGCAAAAATCGAAAAATAATTTTCGAATATAGTTAAAAAAAACGTCTTTCTTATGAAAGGCGTTTTTTTTTGATAAAAAAACTTAAAGAATAAAACAAAAATCCTCCGTCCGTTTAAACCTCATCATATCAATTAAAACATAAAACAGATTTACCTCCTCAAAAAAAGTCGAAAAACACTAGATTTCACACATAAATCAATATCTTTTTTTTTGTAAAAAATTGTTACTGCAAGACAAATCCGTTATTATACGTAAAAAATGAACAACATAGAGTAACACAAAAGAATTTCTTAAACCATGCAAAATATAAAAAATAGATATTCACTTCAACACATATAAATAAACAACATTAAATTAAAACCCTTAAATTTCCACTACCTAACACTCTTATTAACTAATTATTTCATACTGAGCACCATCTCGAAACTTCGCAATTCCTATGGCAAAGCAAAACTTTTTATACAATATCTCGATTCCATAAACATTCACTAACCAACACTGATATTCCTATATTTTGATCGTCTACACCCCCTACGCCATACAAACCCACAATTTGGTAAAAATATCAACATCTGCCAACCTACTTCTGAAATACAATAAAAAAATACCTTTCAAACTTGAAAGGTATTTTTTTTGAAAGACAATCCCAAACAGATTAGAAAGATGTTCTTAATCTTAAACCAATTGTTTTTTCATGAATTTCTGTATCATATTTTGCTTGACCATCCAAAGCATAAGAACCAAAAGCACTAACTGCCCAATTCTTTGTCAAATGATATGATGCTTCAAAATCATAAGAAATAATTCTTTCTTCATCAGTTTCATCATAATTAACACGAACACCATTATCTAATGCCCATTTTTGTCTTGGACAATAAACATACAAACCTGCTTTACCTTCATATTTAGCATGATTATCTGCATCTTTATGCTGAGCAACAGGTAATTCTACTCGACCAGCAACATATGGCGTATAAACACCCATGGTATAACCGGCTTTTACAGCACCAGCAACATATTTATATGCACCTAAATTGTCAGAAGAATTACTTTCTTTTTGACCATATGCTCCACTTAATTGCAATTTTGTTTTACCTGTTAAAGCATTCCATGTGGACCCCAATTCAAAATCAATGTTTTTATCATCAGTATTTGTTTCCATATCGGCAATTTTTACTTTTGACCATTCATTAGAAACTGTCCCATCTAATGAAACACTATCTGTTAAACCATAAGATAATTTTTCAGAAACAAGATGATCATATCCTTTTGTATGTGTTGTAGTATCTTTAATTGAACCTGTTGTAAAGCTATATGATGTTGTAGAAGCTGTTGTTCCTTTTGCCGGACCAAAAAACGGATTTGTTGATTCCAAAGCAGATGCTGATGTCGCAGCAACTAAAATACCGGCAACTAATAATGTTTGTTTAAGCATAAAATACTCCTTTGTTAATTTTGATTGAATTCAATCACTGAGCAGGCAACCTGCTATGCATAGCATAGACCACATATATTCGTATTGCAAGAAAAAATAATCCCTTCGTCTGTTTTTTTTAGCCATTCCCAAAATAAAAAGAATAAATAATTATCTTTTTTGAGAAAAACAATTTTTCAAATAACAAACGAATCACAATTCAAAATAAACAACATAAAAATCAATATCTTCTCAAAAAATTATTGTCAAACAACAAAATAAAAAAATACTTCAATAAAAAAATTCCCTACTCGATTAAAAATTTTTTTCTATATGATTCAAGACACTGTCAAAAAAATAAAAAAAACGTATTGACTTCATCACTTCTTTAATATTATGAATAAATATAGAGACACAAGATATAGTATTATTTTTCTTAATGCCATCTATATATTGTGGTTATCAATATAAATTCAAACCAAAGGAGGAGCATCCCATGTCTATAACAGACAACGAAATTTTAAAACTCAACGAACAAGAACGTCAACCGGTAGAATGTTGGACCCGTGTTATGGGGTACTTTCGCCCATATAGTCAATTCAACAAAGGTAAAAAATCCGAATTTAATGACAGAAAATGGTTTTTAGAAGATAATTGTTCATGTCGTATAGAAATGGGACAAGCCGCTTAGTTACAGTTAAAAATCCTCTGTTAAAACAGGGGATTTTTAGTAGGAAATTAAATTGATAAAAAATATTCTTTTAATTAGCATTCTTGTTCATTGTCTACCGGTTTTGGCTTTAACACCAAAACCTGTTTATTTTAAGTTATCAACTCCACACGAACAGGAAACAAGCATCTCTCAAGAAACAACATCTTATCAATCTGTTGATCTATATGCAAAAAACGCTCCAGAATTTGAAAAAATATCTGATTTAGTCACTTATTTAATTCACCCATATCAACACGACGAAAAATTAAAAGTACGTGCAATTTTTGCGTGGATTGCATATCATATTGAATATGATTCGTTCAAAGCAACCATTATAACCGGAAACAATCAAAAAAAGCATTCATATAAACTCAACAGTGGGAATCCTTATAAAACACGAGTTGGAATTTGTGGAGACATTGCCGATTTATTTTTAAAAATGTGTCGCTTAGCACATTTAAATGCAGAACGCATTAACGGATCTGCCGGATATAATTTAACATTGGAAAATGCATCAAAATCTCTTCATGCATGGAATGCCGTAGAAATCAATAATAAATGGCATCTACTGGATGTAACTTGGGCCATGAACGGAAACTATATCGCATTTACAGATATAACTCGCGTTAAAGATTATAAAAAAGAAATACGATCCCGCAAAAAAAATCCTGAAAAAGTAAAAGAAACACGTTTCATTAATGATACATGGTTTTTAACACCTCCTGAGATAATGATTTTAACACATTTTCCTGATAAAATAAAATGGCAATTGCTAGACAATCCTATTTCTCCCCGTAAAATATGGAAACAAAACACACAAAAGAAAAAAGAACAAGAAAAAGAACTTAGCAACAAGAAGAACAGCACCCCAATTCAATTAAAATTATTAAATGATAAGTGAATATCCGTTAAAAAAAATTCTGTTCCAATATTTTTATGGCTTCTGTGGTTTATAAATTAAATACTTTTACATTGAATAAATTTTTTGGCGCCCTAACGAGATTTGGATATTCCCACAAGTGGGCCCCTTTCGCATCGTATAGCTTTTAATTCACTTCGTTCTTAAAAGCCAACTAACTGCTGAACTCTACTCGTTCAACTCTCGAGGTTCGCATAAAAAAAATGATTTTTTTGGCGACCCTAACGAGATTTGAACTCGTGTGCCAGCCTTGAGAGGGCTGTATCCTAACCGCTAGATGATAGGGTCAATATTTGTGCATATTAACATCAATACTTTAAATTTGCAAGACTATTTTCAATATTCCTTATTAAAAAGAAAAGCCTGTTTTCAGTTAACTGAAAAAAAAGGTACCTTTTTTTCCCTATTCAATTTGCAAAAAACCATTTTTAAAAAAAAGAAAAGATTGT
>JAFZGR010000143.1 GCA_017555325.1 Alphaproteobacteria bacterium
AATGACAACCGAACGTATGAGTGGAGATTTTAAAACTGACTCAAGAAAAGCCCTTAATCAAACCAATCTTAATAATACAACATCTCCTATTGTTTTGGTTATAAAAAAGAACACCAATGTCCTTGAACAACTTTTAAGATGGCTCGATGGCAAAGATTTATCTGAAAAATCATTGTTATTAATTGATGATGAAGCAGATAATGCATCCGTAAATACTCAGAAAGAATATAATCAAGTTACAGCAATTAACAAAAAAATAAGATTGGTACTGAATAATTTTAAAAAGAGTGCATATGTAGGTTTTACAGCCACCCCGTTTGCAAATATTTTTATAGACCCGATGTTCGAAGAAAATTCTGAAGATAAAGATTTATATCCCAGTGATTTTATCGTTTCTTTGGTTTCCCCTGATAATTATTTTGGTCCGCAAAAAGTTTTCGGTCCTGAAAATGCCGAAGAATCAGAATATCTCCGATTACTGGCGGAAGAAAATACAAGTGAAGCAAAAGATGATTGGCAAAAATACTTCCCGGTAAAACAGAAAAAAGGATTAACCTGTTACGATGTTAACGGATTGCCAGCTTCACTGAAAGAAGCAATAAATTTATTTATCTTTAATATATATATTCGTAACCATCGCGGTTATGCCAAGAAACATAATTCTATGCTTATTCATGTCAGTTGTTTGGTTGACATGCATTGCGCAATAAAAGAACAAGTAACTGAGTATCTTGCGGATTTGGAAGACAATATACGAAATTATGCGGGAATGAAAGGTACATCAGAATATTTAAAATATATAACTCCCTTGGAGAAGATTTTTGAAGATATGTTAGAAAGTGGCTGGGCTTCATTAGCGAAATTTGATACTCCTGATTTTGATGAAATGCTTCCGGAACTTCCAACCATAATATCAGGTATTACTGTCGGTATGTCAAACACATCAGAGGCAACAATTAAATATTCTTCGGAGCATCAGACAAATATGATTGCCATCGGTGGTAACAGTTTAGCCAGAGGTTTTACAATTGAAAATTTGAGTGTAAGTTATTTCTTAAGAAACACAAAAATGTGCGACACATTATTGCAAATGGGACGATGGTTCGGTTACAGGCGTGATTATGAGGATTTGTGTAAAATATATACGACGGAAAAGTATTATAACAATTTCCATGATGCTCTGATCGCAACAAATTCACTTGTAAATTGTGTTAAAAATATGGAAAAAGCAGGTAAAACACCTATGGAGTTTTTAGTTACGGTATCTCAACATCCTGCAACCAGAATGATTTTAACAGCAAGAAATAAAATGTATAATGCAGAAAATGATAAAGGTGTATCTTTAGATGGAACAATTCGTGAAAAAGGAACTTATGAACATTCAGAATTGGAAGAAGTAGCAAAATATTTTAGTATAACAGAAGATTTTATTGAAAAATTAGGAAAAGCTGAGGATACAGGAAAATATTATCGTTGGCTTGATATTTCAGCAGATAATATAATTGATTTAATAAAAAAATGTCCAAAATCATTTACTGATCAGATAGATGCAGATTTATTAGTTAGATATGTACGGGAAAATAAAAATTTCAGATGGAGAGTTGTGTTACCTTATAAACAAAAAGGAAATAAGGTTACTTTATCAAAAAGCAATTTATCATTTTATAAATTTGAGCGTTTTGATAAGTTAGAAAACGATATGATTTCACGTTCTTTTGCTGTTTCAGATATTTCTCAAGAAAGAGCCGGTTCGCTTGCTGGTGAGTATTCCGATAAGGATACACGTATGGAGTTGAGAGCACAAAGAGATAATCCTTTGCTTATTATCAACATCTTTGATCTATATGATAATAAAAAGATCGGCGGAAAAATCATTAAAGAGAATGTCCCATTTTTCTCGCTCAGCTTCCCTGGAAGCTTTGAAAACAGAAAGTTTAAACCCTTAACAAATTTCGTATATAACAGAAAATTACAGGAAAAGCTTCAAGAAGAAATAAGAGAACAGGAAGAAAGTAGTGATGAC
>JAFZGR010000144.1 GCA_017555325.1 Alphaproteobacteria bacterium
ATCCTTTCATAATAACAAAATAATCTGAACCTGCTTTTATACAAAAACATTCATTCGTGAGATTAGCCTTTTTTAACAAAAAGAACAAGTTTTTTTTTAACAAAACACCATTTTTTTTCATTTATTTCATATCTGATTAAATCTGTTATATTTTTTTTAACACCCCTTGTATCAACACAGTGCGTTTGGTTGTTTTTGAACTAAAAATCTATCTAATGCAAAAACATCCTTTATGTGTTTCCGTATCAAAATAATCCACTTTACTACCATTCGGACAACTTTTTTCCGCTGCACAGCTATTTTGACATTTATCACCATAATAACCCATTGGGCAAGCACATTTTAATTGTCCGTCCCGATAAACAATCGCACCACCATTTTGACAGCCAATAACATTATTATCATAAGGAATACAATTTCCAACATCATCTCGAACATAGCCTGATTTACATTCACATTGACAAGATGATGTTGTACTGCGCTGTTCATTTTCCCCACAAGGCATGCATTCCTCTTCACAAAATTCACCGGCAAATCCACTAGGACATTGGCAGTAATACCGACGGCTCCAATTTTCAAACTTCAATACACCTGTTCCACAATAATCGTCCGGATATTTATTTTCGCAATTTTCACCATACGCACCAAACGGACAAGAACACTCACATACTTTTTTATAGGCATTATAACGTGCCGTTCCACCATTTTGACATAAATTGTCCGGACAGGAATTTTCGCAATTCGGACCGTAAGTGCCGTTATCACAAATACACGTACATGCCGTTCCGTCATAATATGCCTCTCCATTTGCACAGGTACAAATCTGTGAGCAATCATTTCCATAATATCTGCGATATACTCGTCCATCCGCATCTCTTGACCCACATTCACAACCACATGACCCATCTGCTTTCATAACACTGGTTCCCCCGTTTTTACAGGTAATATTACACGGCTGATCACAATTTGGACCATAATACCCTTCAAGGCACTCACATTTCTCCTCCCCATCCACATATGTTAAATAACCTGTTAAGTTATAGATAGTTCCATCACGATATATACCACACGCCTGACGCGGAGTATCTTTAATTTCGCAATTTTCTCCGGAAAAACCCTCTAAACACATACAATATCCATAGCCGATTTTGCTGCCATTTCCGCTACATTCTTGTGATTTATCCGTCAATTCACAATTCAGCCCATAATAACCGGTTTCACAATCACAGCCATCTCCATAACCGTATGTTGGATCATTCCGCCATTGCTCTGTTCCGTATACACCATGTCCATTACAAATTGTTTTCCCGTCATCCAATTTTAATTCACAATGTGTTCCATAATATCCGTCTTGACAAGTTTGGCAAATACATTGACCAGCCGCAAAATAAATCGCAGTTGCTTTTCCATTACAATAATTTTCATTATTACATTCTTCCGAAACATTTTTCCGATAACATTTGCCAGTTAAACTTTGACTGTTATATCCTTTTGAGACATCACATTTTTCACAGTATTCACCCTGATACCCCTCTTTACAGATACAGGCAGTTCCATTTATCGTTCCTGCCGGATTACATAAATTCGGATTTTTATCAGTTTCATCATCAGCACTATCATCTTCATCCGAATCAATATATTCCGTTAAAGTACCCGTTAAACCATTATCAATGTAATAAATCAATTCTCCGCAACTTTCTGCCGTCACTGTTTCTGCTTTAATTTCATACGGCAATTCCCAACCTGTTTTTTGTAATTGTTCGCATTCCGGATTTGGCACATTAAATAATGCTATTTCAAAATGATTATCAAAGCCGAGTACTTCATACCCATAGCCCATACGTGTAACGGCATTTTCTTCACTAAGTAATTCCCCCTCTGTTGGTAAAGTTTGTTCTTCTGACATCTGTTGCATTTGAACACCGTATGTATTTGCCATAATATTCAGCTCATTGATGGTTTCATTGACCCGATATTTCATCATCCCATATTTATAACCCATG
>JAFZGR010000145.1 GCA_017555325.1 Alphaproteobacteria bacterium
GCTTTTGCGGTCATTGCCCATGGGTTAGCCGGTTATAAAGAAGAAGAAATGTTGCAATGTGTTAAAAATATTTTTCTCAAAAACGGCATTTCCGTTTTGATGTATGATGCTCGATTTTCACTGGGAGATTCGGATGGTCCATTAGAAAATGCTTGTTTTTCTCATTTTATTGAAGATTTAAACACCGTTATTCAATGGGCAAAAAAACAATCATTTTATACAAATCCATTTTATTTGTGCGGACATTCATTGGGGGCGGGAGCTTGTTTGCATTATGCCATTAACAATCCGCAAGACGTTGCCGGTATTGTGACGCTTTCAGCTGTTTATAACGGTATATTTTTAAAACAATCTTATCTGCAAAACAAGCCTGATTTTATGCAAGAGTGGCAAGAAAAACAATATTTAAATCGGGTTCATCCAAACAATCCTCAAAAACATGGCAAAATTTCCTATACTCATTTAGCGGATGCTTGTCAATATCAATTAGAAAAAAGTGCTGATAAAATAATGTCCCCGACACTTATTGTTTGTGGAGATGTTGATATATCTTCAACGATTGATCACAACATGATTTTAAAAAATGCTATTGGTAATAATGCAAAGCTTACCATTATAAAATCATGTGGACACACCTATAAAACAGAACAAAATCAAACAGATTTAAAAGAACAAATTGACTTGTTTTTAACAGATGTTTTAACTGACAAAAAAATTCATACCTAAAAGCCGTATTTTTGATACGGCTTTTTAAATGGATAAAATTACGATACTTAATTACAATAAACTTGTCCGGTATCTGCATTTTTAACCGAAGTGCGAGAAGCATCCAAGCACAGTTGCCATGATAAATCATCAGTACCGATTTCATTATTATCAACATTTGTTGTTTTATGCCAACAATCACCATTAATATCTTGCCATTCTTCAGAGGCACATTTAGGAACACAAAACATTTTTTCAGTTGAATTCTCGGCAGAACCGGTTGTCATGATACGACGATTACATGAATTGCACAATAATTTTGCATCTTGACCAAGTGTTTCAATTTTGACAGCATCTGTATCACAATTGGTACATCCGCTTGTTGTGCGGAAAGTTTCACCTTCCGTACAACCACCATAAACACAATATCCGCTAACAACACGACGAATTTGAATACCATTCACAACACAACTATTACATTCTGTTTCTGTAGCTGCATAAGAATTTGATGCATCATCACATGGACGGCAAACACCCGAATTATCACGATATAAGACACCAATACCAGCTGAATGGTTTGGATATTTTGTTGTATTTGGGCTGTCGTTGTTACACACACCAGATATCCCCGGATTATAATAAACGCAATGCTTGTTTATAAAAATATGATTACCGCAAGCTTCACATTCTGTTTTATAAACACTTCCGTCTGTTCTAACATTAAGTGTTTTAGATGATTCAGTGGGGCATTTATCACATACACCACCATAATCATTTAATAAGGAATGCAGTCTTCCTTCGCCACAATCAGTTGGAGCACAATATCTATAATCGGATTGATACACATCATGTGTTCCTTTACCACAGGCTGTTCGACATAAATCATCAATAACTGTATAATTTGATCCGTCTCCTAAGTGAAAAGAAAGACCGATATCCGAACAGTTTTTACAAGTTCCCGAATAATTCATGACTTGTTTATCTGCACATTTTTTATAACAATAATTACCGATTAAAAATCTGTCTTCTCCGCAAATAGTTGTACATCCGCCATAATCATCTGTCCCATCCTTGTTTGAATCTGTCAAAACATGAATTCGTCCTTCGCTGTCACATGGATGGCATTTATCATCACTGCCTAAAAATGACAAAACTTCTTCTTTGGAACAATCCGGGTTATTAATTTTAACACATTTTCCGTCACGAACCTCTCGTTTAGGCGTACAGGCTGTACATAAATCTTCTAACCATTTTCCATAACTTGTACCTAAACCGGGGGTGGAATCCGTGTCGCAATCATAACACGTTCCTACCGAATTTTGAAATTGATTACGTCCACATATATCCGTACAAGTCCACCGATTTGATTCAGCTGCAACCTGATATGTTGCCTGCAAATTAGGGTCTGTTGATTTAGAACAATTTAAACATTCTGCAGACCATTCATTTAGTAAACTGCCGGCAGAAGTGTGGAATCTATAATATCCGGTTGTATCCCATAATACAGCAGAATAAAAATCCTGATACAATGTCCAATTTTGATTAGAAGGATATACACACTTCCGGCACTTGCCAAAATGTTTAAAATATCCATCCGGACATTTTCTCAAAACACATTCATATCCATGACTATAACCTGCACGGAACCACACCCTGTTTTTACATGCCAAACATTGAGCTTTTGCCTGATCTTCATCCGGAATGCTAATTTCGGTTAAAGAATCACAGGGAATACAGCCTTTTTCTTTGCTTAAAAAGCTATTTCCTTTAACACAACTGGTTGCACAATAGGTTTTAATATTTTCTCCTGTTCCGGCTTCTTCAACCCTGTGTTTTACAGATTGACATTGATTACACATTTCTATTCCGCTATACGAATCCTTGATTTTAACATTTCCGATTGTTTTTTCAAAAATACCGTCATTCTCATCAGAATTTATAATAATAATTTCACTAGTAGAATTGCAACTGACGCAAGAACCATTTGCAGCTCGATATTCTTTACCAAATTTATCTCCTTCACCACAAATTACAGGGGTATTAACGCACGTATTTGTTGTTAAATCACAAATCTGATCTTGTTCAGGACAATCTGTGTTAACCAAGCATTTAACACAAATACCGGTTGTTCCGTTATCAAAACAAAATGGTTTGTTTGTTCCGGTACATTCATTTACACAAATCATTTTATCCATATCACATTTAGATTCACCACAAGGACTGTCACAATCAGCATCTTCAACACACGGATCACCACTTTGGGCTATGTCATCATCATTGGTTTTTGTCTCTAAAAATGAGGTAAAGACAATTAAATTATTTGTTTTGTTCTTGCCACAAATAGAGGTATCTCCTACATATTTTATAAGTTCTCCATTCCCTTGTGCAACTTGAACAAATTTAATGCCTTTAATAATATCGTTTAAATTCATATTTAAAATGTTTTTACAAACATTGGGTGATACGTCTTTAACAAATGTTTTAAAAGCTATATCAGGATGTGAAACCATATAAATCGGATAACCGGTACTTGTTGTCAAAGACCATTCAGGAAAATCCGTTATTTGTGTTTCATCATGATTTGGAAGATTTTTATCTTGAAATTTATGCCAAATATCTGTTGCACGCATATTTACTTCATATACAACATCATTAGCCCGATATTTATCCATCGCAAATTTATATCCCATAATACTGGCAACACTTAATACCCCAATGATGGCAAGAACACCTAGCATTTCTGTCATACTGCGACCGATTTCATTGATTTTAATTTGCATCATTTTCTCCTTGTTATAAAATTTTCTTATAATAATGAGTGTAATAAAAGGGACCTTTTTTTCCCGCTTCGAATCGGGAAAACCGGATTTTTTGAAAAATGAAAGGTTGTTGTTTTAATTGAATTAGTTAGTTAAAATCAAAAAAAATGTCAAAATGTAAAAAAAAGTGTTGCAATAATACGTCCCTTTTTTTTCATCTATTAGATTTCTTGGTGTCAATATTATAAAGATAATTGACTTTTGTTCTTGTTTTGATTAAAATAGCCTCAAATCAATATTAACAAAGGAGTATATTATGGCAGCGACAACAATGGAACAATTGGTTTCCTTATGTAAAAGACGTGGTTTTATTTTTCAAAGCGCCGATATTTATGGCGGATTACAAGGCGTTTATGATTTTGGACCATTAGGTGTAGAATTAAAGAACAATTTAAAAGCAGCCTGGTGGCGTTCAATGGTTTATGAACGGGATGATATTGAAGGATTGGATGCCTCTATTTTAACGCATCGCAAAGTTTTACAGTACAGTGGTCATGAGGCAACCTTTACTGATCCATTGACCGATTGTAAAAAATGTAAAAACCGCTTTCGGGCAGATCATATTAAAGATGGCAAATGCCCCAATTGTGGTAGTACGGAATTGACCGAACCCCGTATGTTTAATTTGATGTTTAAAACAACGGTTGGTCCGATTGAAGGGGGCGATAATTTTGCATATTTACGTCCGGAAACGGCACAAGCCATATTCACACAATTCAGAAATGTTGTTGATTCAACAGCTCGCAAAGCCCCGTTTGGAATTGCACAAATCGGAAAATCATTCCGGAATGAAATTACACCACGCAACTTTATTTTCCGTGTGCGGGAATTTGAACAAATGGAATTAGAATTTTTTGTTAAACCTGGAACAGACATGGACTGGCTGGAAACATGGAAAGATAACCGCGTTAATTGGTGGGTTGAACAAGGTTTGGATAAAAATAAAATTAACGTTCATCGTATTGAAGATTCCGAGTTGGCTCATTATTCCAAAGCAACCTATGATTTAGAATATGAGTTTCCACATGGATTAGAGGAGTTGGAAGGCATTGCCGACAGAACAGATTATGATTTGGGGAACCATTCCCGTTATCAAGATGAATTAAACATTTCTGCACATGTTCATGAAAACAAAGAGAGTTCAGCAAAATTGGCTTTATTTGATGATGAAACAAAAAAATGGTACGTTCCGTTTGTTGTTGAACCATCTGCCGGTGTGGAACGAGGTGTTTTGGCCGTAATTACGGAAGCATATACCGAAGAACAATTACCAAATGGGGAAATGAGAACCGTTTTAAAATTAAAAAAACATTTGGCACCGGTCAAAGTTGCCGTTATCCCATTAAAACGAAACAATCCCCAAATTGTTAAAATGGCACATGATATCAAAAATATGCTTTTAAAAACAGGTATCGGTCGTGTAATGATTGAAGATTCCGGAAATATCGGAAAAGCTTATCGTCGGCATGATGAAATCGGAACACCTTTATGTGTGACGGTTGATTTTGAAAGTATTGAAAAAGAACCGGCGACAGTCACTATTCGTAATCGGGATACGATGGAACAACAGCGAATTGCCGTTTCGGATTTATCAGCATATTTAAAAGATTTTTTCTTATAAATTAAAATTGTGTTATTTCATATATAACTGCCCTTTGATACTGTATCAGAGGGCAGTTTTTAACTTAAAACTGTTTATTTGCATCAAGTAAAATCAGGAAGAAACAA
>JAFZGR010000016.1 GCA_017555325.1 Alphaproteobacteria bacterium
AATTTGTTTTCACCGGAAATTTGTACCAGATATTGCCTGTCAAATAATATAAATGAGGGGATTTGTTCATTTTTATCTAAATCTAATAGACGTATGTTTTCCGAAAAAGATAATTCGGATATCAAAGGATGCACTTTATTGAAATGTTCGTCTGTTTTAAACGGCATTGCCTGTGTCAGTTTTTCGTTGATTAAAACGTCTTTTGTCACAATCAGTTGTAATTTGTCCGTTTTATTGGAAAAATATTCTTGAAAACATTTTAAAAATGGATATATTTGGTCAAAATCTGCTTTGTTTAAAAACAGTTTTATCTGGTTACTCTGTTGTGTCAGCAAAAAACACATCAATAATATACGATTGTCATTATATGAAATCGGAAACAAATCTTTATAATTTTGTTTAATGGCCTCTTTGTATGTTTTTATAATTTCGGTATCCTTATTTGTTAACATATTATTTTCTCACTTTTTTAACGATACAAACGATGATTACAATTAAAATTATTAGCGGAATAAGAATAATTAATGCCGGCAAGATGAAAAAGCCCAAAAGTATGCTGGCAGCGTATTTAAAGTCCGCATTTTCTTTTTGCCTTTGTTGTTTAAGTTTTTCCCGTTCAATGTTTCTTTTCCCTATTTTAGATGTTTCAACGCCACTAAATTTGCCGTATGTTGCATCAACAACCGTTCTGTTGGGGCATAATGTTGAAAGGGCATATCTATCATCAATCGGTATTGTTCTCGGGTCATCACAGGAACGACATATTCCTTCAAACGGAAATTGTCCTTTGGGACAGGCACTGCATACATCATCAATTAAATGCATATCCGGACACAGTGTTTCACAATCTGCCGGATTTAATGGATAGAAATATCCGTTGTCATTTCTATTTTTGTGTTGATAAAATCCACAGGATGTACAAACGGGTTCTTTATACCATTTTTCAACAATCGGTTTGCTTGGTGTACATTTCGGTATAGAATAATCTGTTGCAATCATCCGAACGATTTGTCTGTTTTCAAATTTATCTTGTGTTTCTTTATCTACCGGAACAGCTTTATCTGTTGTTACCGAATAACAGGTATAGTCCGTTGATTGTAAAGGTCTCTCAGCCGGGCATTCTTTTAATACGGAGTATGTTTTGCCGTCCATAGAAACAATTTGACGGTTTTCATATAAATTAGGCGTATTGGGAAGAATTTCAACGGGATGAATGTATGTTGCGGGCAGACAAAAACCTGAAATACTCATTAATGGCTTATCATCGGTACAATTCAAAACAGATTCATAACGGTACCCGTTTTTAATAATTTGACGATTAGGGAAAATATTTTTAGTATTTTTGTTGACTTCAATTTGTTGTGGTGTATCTGCGGGATAACAATCTCCGTCAACTGAACGTAACGGTTTATCTGGTGGACATTTTAAATAAGAATAAATATAATCGTCATCTTTCACGATTTCTCGGTCGTTAAGTGTGTTGACGGCTGTTGGATGTAGCCATATCTTTTTTTCATCTGCCGAATGACATTTACCCCATTCATCCCTGATAGGTAATTCAGGCGGACATTTTAAAACAGAATAGTAATTTCTCCCGTATAAGAAAATAATTTCCCGATTGGGGAATCTGTTTTGCGTATGATCTTGTACTTGAACAAAATTTTCGGTGTCGGCAGAATGACATTTTTTTGTGTTGTCCATTAAGGGTTTGTCATCAGGACATCTTAATGAAATATAATTTAAAGATGAATAATTACGAAACAAAGTTCTTGATGGACATGGATTTTCCTTATTTTCTACATATATTGTCTTGTTGCTGTTACAGGCAAAACAATCAAATTTTTTGTTTTCAGCTAATTGACCGAAAATAGGTTTTTCAGGGGGACATATGAATTGAGATATTGTATTTCCATATTGATTAACAGTATTTTTACGATAAGGACACACATCGGGGGATATATCGGGGGCTAATGTAATTTCTGCTGTTGTATTGCATGAATAACATTTTCCGAAATGAAGATCTCGTAACGGTTTTTCGGATGGACATTTGAGAGCCGAATAGAACATTTCATAATGTTGATAAATCGTTCTGTTCGGGCAGGGGTTTATATAATCTTTTGAAACAAATATATTTTTTTCATCATCACAATGATAACAAGTATCTTCATGATTTCTTATCGGTTTTTCAGAGGGACATTTTTTTAAAACAGTACCCCATCCGCTACCGAAACTCACTTTTTTACGATTAGGACAAACAGTTAATACATCTACGTTGGGTTCATTACAGTTCAAGCATTGGAAAGCATAAATAATTTCAGGTGTATCACAGGGCATACAACCAGTTAATGAAGGAATGGGTTTATCCTTTGGACAAGCGGACAAAGCCGGAACGGAAAAAATAAGTCCGGATAAAAGTGATAAGAAACTGATTTTGAACAACATAAAGATACTCCTTAAAACAGTAAAATTGAGTATATCTTACTTCTTAAAAATCGTCAATCTATAAATATAGCTCCCCAAAAAGGGATGTATTATTGTAACACTTTTTTCACATTTTGACATTTTTTTTAATTTTAAATAATTTATTCAACTAAAACAATAATGTCATATAATTATCCCCCGATAATAATGTCGGGGGATAAAAATCATAAAATATTTTAATAATTTTCAATACTTTCTTCATACATTTCAATACAAGCTTTTTCAAAGGAGCGGGTAAATA
>JAFZGR010000146.1 GCA_017555325.1 Alphaproteobacteria bacterium
ATTCATAACCTTAAAAGTATCATCCAAAGTTGGAATTGCCAACGACAACTTAACATCATTTGAAGTCGGGATAAAGGAAATATGCTCTTCTATCGTCCATACACTGGTTTTATTATTAGTTGAAAAAGTAAATCCCCAATGGGTATATTTATACCAAGCAGAATAACCTGCAAAAATAAAGGATAATATCAATCCGATGATTAAATAAGGACGAATAGTTTTTGGAAATTTCATCATAAATCAATCCTAATAAAATGTATTGGATACAGATGTATCTACAACAGCCCGACCCGTTAAAATATTGCGCCCGATTAAAACGGGATATTCAAATTTTTCACGATCGGCCAAAGTAAATTCTTCGGTAATTGTTTTTTTGCCAAACAAAATATCCATATTGACAACAAAGCGATTTTCGTCTTGATTGATTCTTTTTATGGCAATTTTTCGGCGTAATTTTTTTTCAAAGTGATACGTGTTTTTCGTCCGTCTGTCTATAATATCAAAAGACACCCATTCTTGCCCATCCCGTTCAAATAATTTAATATTTTTTGCATCAATGGAAGAAGTTTTCGCACCCGTATCAATTCTGGCCGGCATCGCAATTTTGTGAGGCAAAACATAAACCGGCTCAACGGCACCAATAACCCCTAAATCATATTTTTTTGTTTCCGCCACAGGTACCGGCGTTTTTACGGGAACAATGACCGTTTCCGATAAGTTCGGAGTCGGTTGTGGTGTTGAACAAGCAGATATCAGCACCATAAAACCGCCAATAAAAAACTTTGATATTCTTTTGCTCCCTTTATTTTTAAACATTCTCATCTCCTTTATTTTTAACAAATATGATGTCGTTTTTTATCAAAAATGTCAAGAAAAATCATTTCTTTGAAGAATAAAATTGTTATCTTTTCATATGGTTTTATGGTACACAAAAAAATAGTCTTCAATTCAAACTCAATGATAAAATAATCTGATAATATATGCGGTATAGCCGTCCGGTCATATTATCTAAAGCCGTATCTTTGTGGCCTGTCCCATGTCTTTGCAACCTATCCTAATAATTGGGTGTGTTATTCTTGCCCAGCAGCCAAACGGCTGGCACATCCAATATTTGCATAACGATGACAAATCGCTTTGTATCATGACTATTATTTGCCCCTTCCTTGCTCGGGGGTTCTCGTCCCTTGGCCCATAAAAAAAATAGCCCGAAGGCTGTCTTTTTGTTCTGGTGGGCCCGGAGGGATTGGATATTCCCATTTGTTATACAAACGGGCCCCTTTCCGTCTCACTCCTGCACCAAATGGTGCACCACCGTACACCCGTCCGGCTGTCGTTCGGCTGACGAACCCCCTTGCTCGGGGGTTCTCGTCCCTTGGCCCATAAAAAAACAGCCCGAAGGCTGTTTTTTTGTTCTGGTGGGCCCGGAGGGACTCGAACCCCCGACCTATCCGTTATGAGCGGACAGCTCTAACCAACTGAGCTACAGGCCCTTTCACAGAACATGAAAGGCATTATAGTCAATTTTTTTTCAAATTGCAAGTATTTTGTTTGCCGATAAAATAGATTTTTCAGAAAGTGGGCAAAGG
>JAFZGR010000147.1 GCA_017555325.1 Alphaproteobacteria bacterium
ACTGCCTATTTTTTTTATAAAAAAGAATTGATATGCTATTTTTTTTGAAAAGAATTCGTATTTTTAGAGCTGTGTTAATGAACTGTTAAACTCTTTGTTTGTATAATAAACAAAATTAATCAGGGGAAAGGACAAAAACAATGGCAACAAAAAAGAAAGAAGCAAAAAAAACAACAGCGGCAGAATTAAAACGCTTAATCGAATGGCATATTAAATATTCCTTATCCAAACGGGTATGTGAAGCTGATAAAGACCATTTATTTACAGCATTGGCTATGGCGGTCAGGGATTTATGTATTGACAGTATGTTTGAAACAGCAGCCCGTCATGAAAAAGAAGATCCGAAACGGGTTTATTATTTGTCATTGGAATATTTGTTAGGTCGCTTATTGCCAAACAATTTATATAATTTTGAAATTATGGATTTATTGGATGAAATTCAATTAGATAATCCGATTCCGCTGAGAGAAGTTTTAGATTGTGAATATGATCCGGCATTAGGAAACGGGGGGTTGGGTCGCTTAGCTGCCTGTATTTTGGATTCCATTGCAACACAAGGTATTCCGGGGTATGGATACGGCATTAACTATCAATTCGGGTTGTTTAAACAATACTTTGAAAACGGTTGGCAAAAGGAACGGGCCGATTCATGGTTGGAACGGTCATCTCCGTGGCAAATTGAACGAGCCGACCGTTCTTGTTTGGTTCAAATCGGCGGACGGGTTGTTTATGAAGAAAAAAACGGTGTTCGAGAACCACACTGGGTAGATACCAATCATTTGTTGGGGGTTCCGTATGATATGCCGATTGTCGGATATGGCGGAAAAACAGTTAACTATCTACGGTTGTTTGCGGCAAAATCAACAAACACATTGGATATTGAAGTATTTAATCAGGGCGGTTATGTTGAAGCAGTTGAAAAAAACATTAAAATTGAAACCATTTCAAAAGTTTTGTATCCGTCTGATGCAATTGAACAAGGGAAATATCTGCGTTTAATGCAACAATATTTCTTTACATCTTGTGTTATTAACGATATTATGCGTCGGTTTTTGGAAACACATACCGATTTTGAAATGTTGCCGGAAAAAGTGGCCATTCAGTTAAATGACACACATCCAACCTTAGCAATTGTTGAATTAATGCGTGTGTTAATTGACGTTTATCGTTTAGATTGGGACAAAGCATTTGATATTACGCGCAAGACAATGGCATACACTAATCATACGTTATTGCCGGAAGCTTTGGAAAAATGGCCCGTATCTATGTTTGAACAACATTTACCCCGCCATTTGGGCATTATTTATGAAATCAACGATAAATTAATGAAAGAAGTGATGGATCGTTTCCCAGGTGATTACGGACGGATGAGTCGGGTTTCTTTAATTGAAGAAGGCGCGCAAAAACAAATTCGTATGGCCAATTTGGCTATTACGGGCAGTCATTCCGTCAACGGTGTTGCCGAAATTCATACCAAATTGTTGGAAACAAGATTGGTTCCCGATTTTTATGAAATGTGGCCTGAAAAATTTAACAACAAGACAAACGGTGTAACACCTCGTCGCTGGGTATTAGATTCCAATGAAGGATTATCTCAATTCATTTCAAAACGAATCGGAAAAGGCTGGATTACCGATTTATCAGAAATCCGCAAATTAGAAGATTATTTATCGGATGAAGAATCTTTAAATGAATTAAACCGTATTAAATTTAACAATAAACAACGGCTGGCTAGCTTAATTGACCGTTTAACGGGAATTGAAGTTAATCCGGAATCTATTTTTGATTGTCAGGTTAAACGCATTCATGAATATAAACGTCAATTATTAAATGCACTGCATATTGTTCATGAATATTTATCCATTATTGAAGACGGGATTCGGTTACCTCATCCCAAAACCTATATTTTTGGCGGAAAAGCAGCACCAAGTTATGAATTTGCAAAATTGGTCATTAAATTTATCAACAATTTATCAAAAGTCATCAACAACGACCCACGTGTAAACGGACAATTAAAAGTTGTCTTTATTCCGGATTATAAAGTATCCGTTGCAGAAGTTGTTTTCCCCGGTTCCGATGTGAGTGAACAAATATCAACAGCCGGTTTTGAAGCTTCCGGTACGGGTAATATGAAATTTATGATGAACGGAGCCTTAACAATGGGAACGTTAGATGGAGCCAATGTTGAAATTTTGGAACAAGTCGGACATGAAAACTTCTATTTGTTTGGTTTAACGGCTGAAGAAGTAGCTCAACGCCATGCTTCCGATGCATACCGTCCATGGGATTTTTACAATCAAAACCCCAAAATTCGGCGGGTTATGGATTCGTTAACATCAGGCATTTTTACCCCCGGTGAAGATAAAAATCTGTTTGCACCGATTTTCCAAAACATTATGTTTAAGGATTACTATATGTTATTAGGGGATTTTGATTCTTATACAGCAGCTCAGGACAAATTAGGTGTTGATTATCTCAACAGATTGAATTGGTCTAAAAAAGCATTAATCAATATTGCCCGTTCCGGTAAATTTTCCATTGACAGAACGGTTGCCGAGTATGCAAAAGACATTTGGAATGTAAAACCGTCAATCAAATAAGGATAATATAACGAATGACACAAACAAAAGAATTAAAATTTTTCGGACGTCGCAAAGGAAAAGCAATTAAGCAATCCAAACAAAAGTTGATTGATGAATTGTTACCTCGCCTAAAACCGACTTTACCGGAAAAAGGAACACTGTTTGATATGAATACTTTTTTCGGCATTCAACCGAAAGAAATTTGGTTGGAAGTTGGTTTTGGCGGAGGGGAACACGTTGCCGAATTGGCTCAACTCTATCCGGATATCGGTTTTATCGGAGCCGAACCGTTTATGAACGGAGTTGCTTCGTTGCTGGCACATTTAAACGGGTCACATGAAGCCCCTGTTTTGCATACAAATTTGGCGGATGGACGAACAGATAATGTTCGCATTTGGCCAGATGACGTACGGGAAATGTTTCCGTTTTTTAAAGATGGTCTATTTAAACGGATATTTGTATTATATCCGGATCCCTGGCCAAAAGCCCGTCATGCAGAACGTCGGTTTATCAATAGTCATAACTTAAAGCATTTGTATCGGTTGTTGGCAGATGACGGTCAGATTTTTGTAGCAACAGATGTGGCGGCTTATGCGGAGTGGGCGGTTGAACAAGTTGAATTGGATGGACAATTTAAGCAAGTCAATCATGATACGACTGTCGCTCCGGTGGATTGGGTGCCGACACGATATGAAAAAAAAGGGATTTTGGCGGGCAGACAACCGATATATCTTGTGTTTTCCAAAAAAAACACGAAATAATAGTTGACGAACACAAAAAAATAGAGGACAATAAAAAGAGCAGAGCAATTTAACGGTAAGGAGACAAACCATGAATTACAGAACAAAAGACACAAAAGAAGGCAAAGAAATTTTCTTTTCAGGTTCATTTACATTTCGGGATCACGATTCGTTTTTTGAAATTGTATCCTTAATCAAATCGGCAAAAGTACAAAAAATTATTTTTGATTTGTCTGAATGTGAATTTATTGACTCTGCCGCATTGGGTATGTTTGTAATTGCCCATGATGAAGCTTCGTCACAGTCTGTATCGTTATCCATTCGGGGCGTACAAGGCAAAGTTAAAGATGTTATGTACGCAGCCCGCTTTGACAGTTTATATGTCTTTGAATAAATTTTAATTGATAAGGTATTAAAAAACTCGGATGATTATATTGTTCGAGTTTTTTTTATTGTATCAAGTTTCGTAGTATCTGAATAAGCAGGTAAGTGTGCCAATTCATCTTTGCCACAAAGCAAGCAACATTCTTGCAAAACAGTCAATCTGCAACAAGATTAATATCGGAAATATTAACCAATGAATTGATATGTTATATAGCAACTTTATTCATTTACAGGTTATTCTTCCATATTTTCTGTATTTTCATCTTCAAAAAAAATACAACTTCCGTTTATTGGATCTTCAAAAGATATTTCCGGTGGACATTCACATCTGTTTGTTATCATGTTAAATATTTTATTTGAATCAATACAAACACTACACGTTAAACCTTCTTCATCCGTTGTTCTGTCTGCCGGACAGGCCAGACATCGATTTTGTTGACTGCTTGGGTAATATCCTTTTTGGCATTTGACACATTTTCCATTTTGCGTAATTGTGTTTTTCGGACAGGATTCGCAACCTGTACGAGATGAATTAGGCGTCTGTCCTGTTGGACAAGAAGAGCACCCCGTTGAAGTCGGATACGTTGAGGCGGAACAACAATATTGACCAACATTACCGTTAGTTGAACATCTGCAATCTGTTGTTATTTTTGTATTAAAACTGCAATATGGCAACGATTGTTTCTGTATCATACAACCATATTTATAACTGCATTTATCTGTTTCACTGAGGGAGGGCTGAATTGTATTGTGACACTCTGCCGGCGTTTTTCCATACCAGCGTGTCCATACAAAATATCCACCACCAACTTCATCCGGATGAATACCATTCCAACAATAACTATTGGGTGAATTAACATGATGCAAACAAGTATTACCCGTTGCAATTTGACTAGCTGGACAGGAAGAACATTCTCCTGTAGATGCATAATAATGTTTTCCTTTATCACATTTCCTTTTGCAATAACCAGTCTTTTCATCTTTTACTCGTCCATTGGTACATAAACAATACCCAACACCATACTCTTTACTGACAAATTCAAGCGACGATCCGGAACCATAATTTGGATTATCATCGCACTTTGTACAATAAAAATTGCCAGAAGCATCCTTTTTTAATACATGCCAAACATCACAATACTGTTTTGTTGAAGGATTATAATGGTATCTCTTGTTTCCTTCTATTTTATGCATATCACAAGACCACACATCCTCTTCTATATGTTCACAATCATAACCCAAATAGGAACCATATCCACTTGTATAACGATTTTTACACCATTCAACAGTTGTGCGTACACATTGTTTACAAGAAGTTCCCCAAGGATAATAATCTTTTGAACTGTCACATACACACATTTGTACACCGTTTACTGTTTCCGATTCAGCTTTGTATCCTTTACTCGTATCGCACAAACAATTTCCTGTTGTGCGATTTCTCAGTCCCGTAAATCCCGTATCACTCGGGCAGGATTTAACACATTCATTTATCCCATCTCCGTCTTCATCAACATTATCTTTTCCGTCCGGACATTCGCACGTTTCAGGATTTGCTTCTGCCGGCGTATTAACGGGACACTTACAACTCGGTTCAGAATCCCCCTCATCTTGTCGCCATTCCTTCCGTCCTGAACAGGCACATCG
>JAFZGR010000148.1 GCA_017555325.1 Alphaproteobacteria bacterium
AAGTGCTGAAAATTATCCGAAATAATCGGTTGTTTTGCTTTGCAAATAAAAAAGTTCTTTTGCCTTTTTTGTAAACAATCGGATCAAAGGCTTCAAATTTTTCAATTTGTTGAATTGGTGATGGTTCGCTCATTTTCACCCTTTTATTATTGTAATTTCTTATTTTAATCAGTATTTATTATTGTTTAGTCCGTTCATGGCATAAGGTCCGTTCTATTGGTGTAAAGGATTGTAAACCATGCGTTAAATGTGTTCTAATTTGAGAATATAAGATGGATGCATAACGTTCTGATGGTTTTTCAATCGGCATTGTGATAAATTTTTGATATAATTGAGCTAATTTGTTGATTTCAGATTCTGCTTTTTGTGATTCACCGGTAAAACCGATAAATTCAGCTACTTCTTCCATCGACATCGCTTCTGCCTGATTAAGAGATACTTTCCAAAAGGCCGGTTTTTGTGTATTTAATGCAACATAAAACAGCTGCCCCTTCAATTTTGCACAAACAGCTATTGCATTATCTTGATTATCATAAATTAAAACAGGACTGATAGATGTGTATTTATCCAGTAATTTTGATCGTTGAGCTGCTTTTCGTTGTGTTTCTTGCATATTGTTGTGTTTTTTAACAAAAACAGGTGTTGCTTTTATATTTTCTTTTTCAGCTCTTTCCATAGCAAATTTTTTATCTGCCAATTCTTCTAAGATGCCTAGAATTCTTTTGTCCTTGGGATGCATATGAATAGCAACCCGAGATAATAAGTCTTTTACTTCTGTCTGTGTCATCGGAATATGTCCTTTGTGCGGATGCGTAAAAGATTTATAAAAATATATTTGTGCAGGATTAATAGAGAATGTATAGTAATATTCTGGAAATTTTCCGACTACTTCCAAGTTTTTTATGGTATCATTCATATAAACCATTGGGGGAACAAAATCAACGCCTTTTTTTGTTTTTTTGCTCATTTTTTTATCCTTTTTTATGCATGACAAATTGATTGAGCCAGAATAACACAATATGATTGTTTTGTCAATATTTTTAAATTATTTGTTTTAAATAAGTGTCTGATGATTTTTAAATAAAGCAATTATTTCGCCACAATGATTGTTTTTTGCAATATCAAGAGCTGTTAAACCATCATTATCTTTAATGTTTATATCGGCACCCGCACTTAACAATAACCGAATAATATCGGCTCTGTTTGTGACAGTAGCTGTAATAAGGGCAGTTCCGCCATCATTATCAATAGCATTAACATTGGCATGGGCATTAATTAGTTCTTGAACAATTGCTGTATGACCATTAAATGTTGCTGTCATTAAAGGCGTCCAACCGTCATCATGCATGTTGACATCTGCACCTGCATCAATCAGTGATTTGACAATATCCAAATTTCCATGTTGAACAGCAATGAGTAAGATGGGGGTCTCATTTTCATCCCGTGCATTTACATCAGCACCGGCATTAATGGCCGATTTTGCCGCGTATAAATATTTTTTATGAATGGAATTAATTAATTCTTTTGTTGCTTTTTTATTGGGTGTTGTCATTTTATTATCCTGCATTTAATTAAATGAATATAATATAACAGAAATATTTGTAAAATCAAGAGAGTTTTATATAAATGATTAATAAATAAAATAATCTGATTTTGTAAGGAGGGTCTATTAAAAATTATTTAGAAAAGTTTGTTGAAATGATGTCTGCTATATAAAAAAGACACTTTATGGTCTGAGCAGTGATTTTTTATATATAAAAAGCCGATACAGAATTCGTATCGGCAAGTAATTTTTTTGTCACACAAATCAACTGTCTTCCAAGAAACTCCGTAATTTACGAGAGCGAGTAGGATGCTTTAATTTTCGTAAAGCTTTTGCTTCAATTTGACGAATACGTTCGCGTGTAACAGCAAATTGTACACCAACTTCTTCCAATGTATGATCTGAATTCATGCCAATACCGAAACGCATACGCAAAACACGTTCTTCACGGGGAGAAAGTGTTGATAAAACGGCTGTACAAGATTGGCGTAAATTTGTTTGAATTGCCGCTTCTAATGGCTGAATAGTGTTTTTATCTTCAATAAAATCGCCTAAATGCGAATCTTCCTCATCTCCAACCGGTGTTTCTAATGAAATCGGTTCTTTAGCAATTTTTAAAACTTTTTTAATCTTTTCAACGGATAAATTAATACGGGGGGCTAATTCTTCCGGAGTTGGCTCGTGTCCGGTTTCTAACATCATTTGACGACCAGTTTTCAGCATTTTATTGATTGTTTCAATCATATGGACAGGAATTCGAATTGTACGTGCCTGATCGGCAATGGCACGTGTAATAGATTGACGAATCCACCATGTTGCATACGTTGAAAATTTGTATCCACGTTGATATTCGAATTTGTCAACGGCTTTCATCAAGCCGATGTTTCCTTCTTGAATTAGGTCCAAAAATTGCAAGCCTCGATTGGTATATTTTTTTGAAATGGAAATTACTAAACGTAAGTTAGCTTCAATCATTTCCTGTTTCGCTTTGTTCGTTTCTTGTCTTCCTTTTTTGACGGTTGTCACTAAACGGCGATACTCACTGATAGGAATTTTAACTTCATCGACTATACTTTGAATGGCAGATAAAATTTCTTTGATTTCATCACCATGTACATCTACAAAGGTTTTCCATGATTTAGAGGACTGCTTAGCGGCTTTTTGTAGCCAATTTGGCTCGAGTTCATTGTTTTGATAGAAAGATAAAAATGCATCTCTGTCAATTTTGCAGGATGTAGCCAATCGTAATAACCGGCCCTCTAAAACAATTAAACGCTGATTAACCTCATTAATTTTTTCAATTAATTCTTCAATGCGAGCCGGATTTAAGTGAATGCTTTTTAATTTTTTTGCTAATTGTGTTTTAATTGTCTGATGTTTTTTTTCTAATGTTTTAGGTGTAATTTTGTGGGTTGAAACATACTGCATCCGCTCTGTTTGAACTTG
>JAFZGR010000149.1 GCA_017555325.1 Alphaproteobacteria bacterium
GGAAAACATTTTCTTTCTGCTAAAAATTTAAATAAGTTGATAACAATATTTGAATTGGAAATTCAATTAAAATCACTTTCATTATTTTTAACATCTGATTCAGAAAAACAAAAGCTTTTACTTCAATTAGCTACCTATTCAAATAAAGAATTAGAAGAGATTATTTTATTATTTCAGCAGCAGAATAAATAAAACAATGCTGTTTCTGTCCGCTGAAAAATCACCCTGCGGACAGGAAAATAGAAATAATTTACTCACAGATACCATATGTTGCATTAAATGTTGGACGAATAGAAGGACACGCTTCACAAGATTCCCCATTCCAGATCGGTGTACTACCCGAACAAGTCGGAATACATTTTTTCTGATAAGTGCCGGTTACATTTCCTGGACGAGGACAACCATAACCAGAATTTTCATAAGGTAAACTATCACAGTAATTGACACTTCCCGATACAATTGTTGTTCCAGGCCCACTCCAAAGACGAACACAAGAACGGATTCCATCCGTAAAATAATAAGCTTGTTGGAATACTTTCGCATAAACAATTTTAGCATTAACGGTTCCATAATTTATATAAGAATTTGATGCTACAATTCTATTGGCTTTAAGGTTAGTTCCACCACTAAAAGAAAGAGTATAAATATCTTGATATGTCCCTGCCGAGTTATAAAAAGACGTAACTCTTAATTTTCCGGTAACCTTTATATTGGCAGATGAACTGCCAAAAGAAGATCCTAAATCAACCGTTTCTATTGTTGCTGTTCCATTGTTTGAAAATCCTCCGGGGTACAATATATATCCACTTATATCTACGACTGGTATTTTACCCACAACATGAGTTGCAGTTAATGTTCCATTGTTAATAAAAGAAGCTATGGAAATTGAATTTTCTGCTGGACTCGTACACTTTATTGTACCAATATTCATCGTACCATCATTTAATAAAACGGTATTGGTAACATTTTCAGTATAAGCTCTTGTCTGGTTTCCTTCAAGAGTACCGGCAGTCATTTTTCCGGGGCTTTGATTATGCACTCCATACGCATACCCATTGCCATAAATTTTATTTGTAACAGTCATAGTTCCGGCATTATTAATCCCGTTTGCCGATGAACTGGTTGCAGAAACATTTTTTGCTTTTAATGTAATTCCTGAATTAACCGTTAATGTTCCTTTCACAACTAAATTACAGGCAGAAATATCTAAATTTTTTGATACTGTCATATTAGTATTATATGTAACTGTATCTCCCGATGCACTATAATTTGTTAATCCTGCATTTTTAACTTGATTTCCACACCACGTTGATAAAACAACACAACTTGATCCATCCCAATACGGCTTTGATGTTGGGCAAGCTTCACACGCTTTCGTTGCTGTATTATAGGATGGTTTTGCTGTATTCTTTTCATAACAAGAATAACACTTTTGTGTTGCACTATCCCATATTGGTTTTGCCGTTGTACAAGCAACGCATTGTTTGTTTGTGCTATCCCATGTCGGTTTATCACTCGGGCACGTTGTACAGGTTGATCCGTTCCAATACGGTTTATTTTCATCTGCTTGATAGCATTTAACGCATTTGTTCGTACCGCTTTGATAATAAGGCGTATCACTTGGACAAGCACAACTTCCCGCACTCCATACTTTGGGCGCATAACACGTATCTTCGGTTGATCCGGTTGTCACACATTTTTTCGATGAAGTACTCCATGACCCACTGGAACAGACACATTTTTTATTCGTATTATCCCACGAGGCATTTGTTCCCGCACAATACGTACAATTATCTCCCCAATACCCTGTTTTACAAACACAGGCGGTTCCGTTCCATTCTCGTGTAGATTGTGTACAGGTACACTTATTGTTTGTACTATCCCATTTACTATAATTACCGGCACAATACGTACAATTATTGCCGTAATAATTTGTATTACAGATACACTTATTTTGTGTTGTATTCCATGTGCTATTCGCTAACGTGCAGGTACATTTATTGTTCGTACTATCCCATTTTGAATTTGATCCCGCACAATAGACACAACTCGGCCCATAATAATCGGCTTTACAAACACAGTTTTTCCCAGACCATTCACTGTTTTGTAAGGAACATACACATTTTCCTGTTCCTTCATTCCATGAGGCATATGTCCCCGCACAATAATCACAGTTTGAACCATAGTAATTGTTTAAACATTCACAGACGTTTTTATCTTTATTCCAAGTACTGTTTTGTAATGTACAAATGCATTTATTATTGCCGGCATCCCATTTTGTATGTTCTCCGGCACAATAATCACAGTTCGTTCCGTAATAATCTGCTTGACAAACACAGGCCCGTTCCGTCGGACTCCATTCACTGTTTCTGAACGAACAGACACATTCTGTCCCATTCCATGAGGCATAATTACCGGCACAATATACGCTACAATCTTCAGTAAAATAATTCTTCGGACACTCACATAATTGGGCGCTGTTGTTCCACACATTTTTTGGTCCTGTACAAATACAATCGTTATCAACCCATTCTCTCGGTTCTAAACAACGGACACAGTTTGCTCCGTAATGGTTTGCAGGACAAATACACTTA
>JAFZGR010000150.1 GCA_017555325.1 Alphaproteobacteria bacterium
CAACTGACAAAAAAGCAGTCGCAATCTACCAAAGCAATCACGTGTTCTTTTATTAAAGGCATTTTTTTTGTTCCTAATCTGTTCCTATATTTTAAATTGAAATATGTCAAATGTCAAGTTGATTTGATGATGTTTTAAAAAATAGCTTTAAAGGTGTTGGTTAAAAAAATTGACACAAAACAAAAGTTGTGTTATTTTTTTATTTGAAAAGGATATGAAATGCTAAACAAACTATTAAAATTATGCGAGGAAGTAAAGGATTCTGCTGAATGTGTAGAGAAATATTTTGATGTGCTGAATCTGATGCAGATTTATTCCCCCATATTTTTGGCATTATTGGGACATAAAATTTCTGAAAATAAAATTGATCCGATAGAACTGGAAATAATTCCTACTGAAATAAGAGATTTAGCTGTTTCTTCGTTATTGAAAGCGAATGATAAAGCCATTCAAATGCAACTTGATAAATATTGGGTAAAACGAGCTGTTTTCGTTTTGTCAAAATATCAAAATTGTTCTGTTCCGCTTTCAGATACCAATCAAGGCTTAATAAATGGGCGGGGAGAAAATCTTCTTTCACCAAAAGGTGAAAAAGTACTGAATATTTTAAATCAGGCACTTCAAAAGGGAATATTGACCAAGAAAGTTGTCAGATTGGCCCAAAAAGCGGCACATAAATTTTATATGGATATTGATTTATATAAAAAATGGGATATTTCGGCAAAAAGCCTGTTATACCCATTAATACTAAGTGAAAATTATGAAAAAATCGGAGATGTTTATCCGATAATACAGCTAACGAAGGGATGTTTAAATAATTGTTCTCATTGTTTAATGCGTGCAACGCCGAATTTGACACATATGCCGTATCCGATGTTTTTGAGCTTGCATAATCATTTATGGAAAACGTATAAAAAATTACCAGTTTTGAATGGAAAAGAATTTGGTTTTAGTGAAGATGTTTTTTTTGGAAAATTCTTTTTTGATTCGGATAGTTTAAGTTATCATGATGATATTATGGGTGTTGATGCCGGAGATGTATTTATTCGTTCTTTTTATAATTATATACCGATTAGCATTATGACAAAAGGGGTAAATACACTTACATCCCAAAAAGCACTTTTTAAAATGGTTAATAAAACAGTTATATCTCTATCATTTGTTGATACACCACATGAAAATATGGATAAAAATATTAGACAGCTTAATGAAACATTAGATTTGCTTGAAAAGTGGGGTGTGAAAAAAGAGTTGATTAAACTGAGTCATTTGCAGTTAAAATCGGGAGCACAGGTAGACAAAGCAATTTTTAGAGATTTTTCGGTTGAAGATGTTGAAATATATAGAGCAGGGCGGGCAAAAGATTTTAAAGAAAGTGAATTACTTCTTTTGGAAGATGAAGCTTTTACACCTCAAATTGTTGTTGAGCCTTCTGGAAGTATTCAGTTTGTATATTTTGAAAATGGAGAAGCGATTTATAAAACGCTTGGATCTTTATTGCAAAAAAGATATATGCGACGAGGTTCTTATTTAGATTGGCGTAAAAAATTGCAAAACGAAAGACAAAAAATTTAAAATAAGGATAGGTGTTATCTAGTTAATTGGCGTTTATATTTTTAATTTTTGAAAATTTGTATTTTTATGGTAGATTAGATATTAATGAATTTGGGGAATATATTTATTGAAATTTTAAAGCGGAAATCCGGAATGTAAATTGCGAGGCAATTTATTTTTCAAGCGAGTTGAAAAACCGTCCTTCGAACGTCCGCTCGCACAGGCTCGCGACCGAACCGGCACAGTCCCGTGCCGACTTCGTCTCCGGAACTATACCATAAAAAAAACACCCTTTGAAAGGGTTATGAAGTTGAAGGCGGAAATCCGGAATGTAAATTACGAGGCAATTTATTTTTCAAGCGAGTTGAAAAACCGTCCTGCGGACGTCCGCTCGCACAGGCTCACGACCGAACCGGCACACGCCCGTGCCGACATCGTCTCCGGCACCATACCATAAGAAAAATACCATTTGGGGCATCACACGTTGCACCACAGTTTTTTATTTTGCATTTTTCCTATCATTGTTCGTTTTGTTTTGTATTTCCTCTTAATTTTTGAACAACCAAGTCAAGAGTGGCTCTGGCTTTTAAGACCTCTTGTGGTTGGCGATAATAAGGGCTGTGTGTGGTGCGTTCAGAAAGCAACACGCCTTTGGCTGTTTTTGGTTGATAGGTTTGATGTTCCATCACTTGATTTTTCATAATGCTGGCTTGTGCTTCAATAGCGCTTGCCAAACAGGCTGCTTGATAGCTCGATTCATAAGCTGATAATTGACGTGCTAATTGAGAATTTGGGGTTTCTTCTGCATCCATTCGAGGAGTAAAGCCATCTTTATTTTTAATAAAAGGGTTTGGGTTGAACGGTAAAATTGTTTTTAAATCAAAGTCAGTAATGACATGTTGTCCTTTATAGTAGATTGATTCTGTACGGATTTTTATTCTTGTTGGAAATTTTGCTATGTAATGCAAAAGGGTGTTGCCGTATTTGTCTTGTGCGTCAACGAGGGTTGGATCTTTTTTAAGATCTTCCAAAATGTCTTCAAAAAAGCAGTTTCTTTGGCAGCAACGATTTTTTTCAATAACACTTAAAAATTTTGAAGCAAAAGTTGTTTTATCCATTTTTTTATCCTTTCAATGGAGTTAATCTTTGATTTTGCTATTTTATCATAAGTTTATATTTTTGTCAAAAATATTTATAAAAAAGATTTTTTAATCAGATAAGCCTAAAAAGCAAAAGGAAAGAAAAATCCTAAACCAACAAAACAAAAAAGCCTTGGTTTTCCATGGCTTTTAAATGGTGCGGAAATCCGGAATGTAAATTGCGAGGCAATTTATTTTTCAAGCGAGTTGAAAAATCGTCCTACGGACGCCCGCTCGCACAGGCTCGCGACCGAACCGGCACACGCCCGTGCCGACTTCGTCTCCGGCACCATACCATAAAAAAAACACCCTTTGAAAGGGTTATGAAGTTGAAGGCGGAAAGCCGGAATGTAAATTGCGAGGCAATTTATTTTTCAAGCGAGTTGAAAAACCGTCCTACGGACGTCCGTTCGCATAGGCTCGCGACCGAACCGGCACACGCCCGTGCCGACTTCGTCTCCGGCACCATACCATA